>SLSL01000229.1 GCA_007130465.1 Halanaerobiaceae bacterium
ATCTCATGGCGCTCAGGCTTTACAGGTAAATCAAGCCCAACCATCTCCCCTATCTGACAGGAATAACCACCGGCAGCATTAACAACCTTATCTGTTGCAATAAAACCTTTATCTGTCTGAACTCCAGAAATCCTGCCAGCCTCTTTAATTATATCCACTGCTTCAGTAAAAGTATTTATCTCAACTCCAAGCCTCCTGGCTGCATCCTCATAGGCTTTAACAACTAAAAAGGGATTGGCATGGCCATCTGTCGGACAAAAAGTACCGCCAACAACATCATCAATATTTAAATGGGGCACAATCTCTTTAGCCGCTTCAGGAGTAACTTCTCGGGATGGAATATTCTCTCTTGCCTGCAGTTCCAGGTTCTTTCTGAACTGCTCCATCTCCTTATCAGAAAAAGCCAGAAGTAGATAGCCCTGCTGCTTCAGCTCAATATCCATCTCAGTATCCAGCAGCTCATTCATATTCTCAAAAATATCCATACTCTTTCTGGCCAGCCGACAGTTCATCTCAGTGCCCCACTGCTGGCGAATCCCGGCACCACAGCGCCCGGTGGCTCCACTGCCTAAATACTCTCTTTCTAAAACTACTATATCATCCATGCCTTTTTTTGCAAGATTATAAGCTATTGCCAGCCCAATAACCCCGCCGCCGATAATTACAGTTTCAGCTCTATCTTTCAACAGCATCACCTACAATCTCTTTAAGCTTTATACCCTCAACAGGAGGCCTGTTCGTCGGCATCTGAATTTCATCTCTACCGGCACCCTGGTATTCAGCCAGAACCCGGTCAATTAACTGCAGACAGGTCCCGCCCCGGCAGGGCCCCATGCCAAGTCTAATAATCCGCTTAATCTCATCAATATTAGTATAGCCTTCTTCTATCACTTCTCTTATCTCAGCCAGCGAAAGGTCCTCACAACGGCAGATTATAATATCATTTTCATCCATCACTAGACTCCTCCATCCTCTTAAAGTGCCTGACTGTTACAAGCTTTTCCTTCTCGACTGCCAGCCAGATTACAGCTGTCTTATCCTGATTCTCATTATTTACAACCTTAACAATCCTCCCAGGACCGACCTCTTCCCCGGAATGGTCTAAAGCAATTACCTGCTCATCAACCTCTGGCAGCGGCGTATATTCATAGGGCAGCCTGATAACCCCTTCATCCTCGCTATAAGTATAATCAATAACAAAGATAGCCAGGCCAGGACAGTTGGCCACACATTGGGCACAGCCAGTACATTTATCAAAATCCAGTTCAGGCAGATTATTAATATCTTCAAACTCTTCAATTGCCCCTAAAGGACAGCTATAATAACAGGGATCACAGGGGATCTCCTGATAGCATTCAAAAATAGCAACTGGCCCCTCTTTTAATCTCTCTTCATCTGGTAGATTATTTTGAATATCGTCTCTGTCGGGAATACCTGTCTCTTCCAGCATTTTCATCACCTCTTGCTTTCTTTAAACCAGACCTTATCTCTTCACCAACTGGCCCTCTCCTCAAATCAGCTAATTTTTCACTGACTTCAGCATATACAGCTTCTAAATCTGAACCACCGCCTGAGATCGCCCTGACAGCATTAATTGCAGCCAGCTCACCTTCTAAAATAGCAGCAGTCGCCTCTTCAATGCCGCCGGCATCTCCGGCAATATAAATATTCTCCTCAGTCATCTCTAAATCCTCGTCTCTCACAGGAACATCACCGCCTAATTCAGGCACATAAGCCATCTGACAGCCAGCCTGCAGGGCCAGATCAATCTTAGGTGTCAACCCGACCGCCAGACAGATAGTATCAATTTCCAAAATCTCTTCTGTACCAGGAATTATGTTCCAGTTCTCGTCAAGTTGACAGATAACCGCCTCCTCAACTTTTGAATCTCCTCTTGCCTCTTTAATAGTATGTTTGGTCAAAATCGGAATTCCTGCCCGCCTGATTTTAGTGGCATGGACAGCATAACCGCCAATCTTATCAGTCGCCTCAACCACAGCCTTAACCTTAACACCGGCCTGCAATAACTGATAGGTAACTATTAAACCAATATTACCTGCCCCGATCATCAAAATCTCTTCTCCAGGCAGTATACCATACTGATTCATCAAAGTCTGGACTGCCCCGGCTCCATATATTCCAGGAAGATCATTATTCGGAAATGATAACATCTTCTCAGCTGCACCAGTTGCAATGATCGTCTTCTCAGGCTTAACCTTCTGAAACCTTTCATCCTCCAGATAACCGATAACAGCATCTTCATAATAACCCTGAACAACAGCCCCGGTCTTAACCTCAATTGCAGCTTCCTTTCTAACTTTATCAGTCAATTCCTCTGCAATATCTATTCCCCTGGTACCGGCATACTGATCCTTTGAACCAAAAAATTGATGGGTCTGTTTAACTAACTGACCACCTAAAAAATTATCTCTTTCAAATAAAACTATACTCTCAAGCCCTAATTCTGCCGCCTTAACTGCTGCCGCAAGGCCTGCAGGACCTCCGCCAACTACTGCCAGTTCAATCCTCTCAATCTCATCCAGATTGCCCATTTTATGCACCTTATCCAGATTACCCATCTTATCTGCCCTATCCATTTTATCCACCTTATCCACTAAGCTCTCCCTTCCCCTGCTGGGTATTAACTTCCATACCCTCTTTAACTTCAATTACACAGGTTTTAACATTAGGTTCTCCATCTACCTCCATAAAACAGGATGAACAATTGCCAATCGCACAGAACAAACCTCGCGGTCTGTCATGCTTAAGGCTTTTCTTTAATTCTTTAACACCTGCTGCATGAAGGGCTGCGGCAATAGTTTCTCCTTCATAAGCTTTAATCTCTCTGCCATTAAAAGTGAATTTTATCTCTTTGCCACGTTTGAAATCCAGAACAGGATGATCTTTAATTCTCATAAACTACCTCCTCATCAACTAATTAAAAAAATCATACCCTGATAATACTATTCTAGTTTTCTCTCCTATTTCCTCCAAAAATATATTGAATATTTAAAACCAGCCCCTATTTTATTTACTTTATAACTTTTATTGAGATAACTTTAATATAAACACCTTATATCTAGCCTATCCTAAATTTTAAGCACTGACCAGTATTAAGATTTGCAAAATAAAAAAATCCTGACTGGAATTTCAGCTCCAGTCAGGACCATAAATTCTATTAAATTAAAACAGCTCTCTGCCAGTTAACAATCAGACCAAATCCCGCCTAAATCCGATATTTCTTCGGTCTCGCTTCGGTTCAGTTTCGGTCCAGTTTCGCTTTAAATTCGGTTTAATTACGGTCCAATTACCCTGAAATCCTCAATTAATTATAATTCATTAAAGGTCCAACACCTGTTTAAGATCGATTCAAGTCTTATTCTCCTCCGGGAATGCTCCGGGATTGCTCCGGGATTGCTCCGGCAATCCTGCGACTCAACTCCGGCATCCAGGCAATATTTACTATAAATATCAAGAACCTATGAAAATCTATTATAAAATCCTGGCATTATCCTCCTGGCAGCAGTAACTTTCAATAAAATAACTATATCATATAGAAAATTTAAAATATATAACTACCTAGTGCAAAAAAGAAAAAATTTAATTTTTTTCAGGAATCGATTCAAGAACATGTTCAAGCCCCTGACTGAAGAGAGCCAGCACATGATCATCAGCCAGAGAATAAATCGCCTGCCTGCCCTCTTTTCTGTATTTTACCAGATCAAGATTCCTTAAAATTCTGAGCTGATGGGATATTGCCGAAGTACTGAGTCCAACAGCCTCCTGAATATCACAGACACAGAGTTCTTTAATCCTCAGGGCATTTATTATTTTCAACCTAGTCGGGTCAGAGAGAGCCTTAAAAATATCGGAAAGTCTCTTATAAACATCTTCGTCCAATTCCCTTTTCTTTAAAAGGTCAACAATCATTTCATGGGGATTAAATACCTCACAGGTCAGACAGCTCTGCGCTTCATCTTTTATCTCAGAAGCCATAATCAACATCCTCCAATCAAAATAATAAAATTCTTTATTCAGTAACTCGATAATCCCATAAAATCCTCAGCGAATTTAAAACTGCCAGCAGTGCAACTCCTACATCTGCAAAAACAGCAAACCAGAGGCCGGCAAGTCCTAAAGTCCCTAGAATCATGAAAACTATTTTTACTCCTAAGGCCATAACAATATTCTGCCAGACTAACTTCCTGGTTTTATCTGCAATATCAATAGCTGAAAGCAGCTTGCCCAACTTATCATCCATTATCACTACATCAGCTGAATCGATAGCAACATCAGTTCCTAAAGCTCCCATGGCGATACCAATATCAGACCTGGCCAGAGATGGAGCATCATTGATCCCATCGCCAAGATAAACTAGCTTTTCTTTCTTAGATTGACCGGCTTTAATATCTTCCAATATCGAGAGCTTATCCTCTGGCAGAAGCTCAGAATAATAAGCTATCCCTAACTCATCAGCAACCTCAGCAACTTCTTGTTGTCTATCGCCACTTAAAATAGTCTGCTCAATCCCTTTAGATTTCAACGCCTTAACAACATCTACTATATCTGGCTTTAATTTATCCTTGAAATTAAAGACCCCAGCCGGTTTCCTGGCAATAGCCAGCAATACTTCGGTTCCACCATTATTACTGGCTGGAAAACTCAACCCTTTCTCCTCTGCCAACCAGTCTCTGCTGCCAAGCCAGACCAACTTATCATTAATTTCAGCTTCCAGGCCCCGTCCTGGCAGTTCATTGGTCTCCTGGACATCATAGAGGTCAGTAAACCTATCCCTTTCTTTCTGAAGAGCCTCAGCCAGAGCATGATTTGAATACTGCTCTGCCGAAATTGCAGTCTTTAACACCTCATCTTCTGAAAAACTGTTAAATACTTCAATATTGGTCAGCTTAAACTTGCCTTCAGTCAGGGTTCCTGTCTTATCATAGATCACAGATTTAATATCCGCTAATGCCTCAAGAAAATTACTGCCCTGAACTAAAATCCCCTGACGGGCCGAAACTCCTATCCCAGCAAAGAAGCTTAAAGGAATCGAGATAACCAGAGCACAGGGACATGAAATTACTAAAAAGATTAAAGCCCTGTAAAACCAGGTACTAAATGTTCCTAAGCCCAATAGCGGCGGAATAATAGCAACCAGCGAGGCCAGCAGGACAACAACCGGGGTATAATACCTGGCAAATTTAGTGATAAACTTCTCAGTTTTAGATTTCCTGCCAGTAGCCTCCTCAACAAGCTTAATAATCCTGGCCACAGCTGAATCCTCATATAACTTCTCAGCCCTGACAATCAGCGAACCGTTACTATTTACCATCCCGGATTGAACAGCATCACCAGGCCCAACATTTCTCAACTCAGATTCTCCAGTCAAGGCCGAAGTATTTAAAGCCGACTGACCATCGATTATCTCGCCATCAACAGGAATCTTATCGCCGGCTCCAATTATTAAATGATCGCCAGGCACTATCTCTTCTGCAGTCTTTCTGATAATTTCTCCAGCATCATTTTTCACCTTAACCTCATCTGTCTTTAATTCTAAAAGCTCTCTGATAGAGCTCTTAGACGATGAAACTGCTCTATTCTGAAGATAATCTCCAACTTTATAAAAGGCCATAACTGCAATAGCTTCAGGCCATTCGCCAATTAACATAGCTCCAATTGTCGCAATCGACATTAAAAAGTTTTCATCAAAAACTCTACCAGAAACTAAATTTTTTCCAGCCTGTTTAACAACAGATCCCCCGGCCAGCCAGTAACCTATCAGGTAAAAGCCAATATTTATATTATAGCTATCAATATTATTCCTGGAAAATAAAAAACCTAGAATACCGAAAATTATACCGAGAACCAAGCGGTAAATTCTGCTATCTCTATACCATTTGACCTGAGTATCTAGATCATTATCTCTTTTAGAGCCACTGTCTTTATCAATCTTTTCTACAGTAGCATTTGGTTCAAATCTATCGACTAAACCCTTAACTTCCTTATCCAGGGTCTCTATGCTATTAATTTCTTTATTATTCAATTGTACCTTAATCCTATCAAGGCTAAAATTAAGCTCTGCCTTATTAACCCCAGGCAAATCCTTGATAGAATCAATAACCTTATCCATACAACTTGAACAGTAATAACCATTGATTTTATAGTTTAATATCATATTTATTCCTCCAGCTATCCCCTAAATAAAATACTTGAGCAACTGTTCAAGTATAGTATATAAGCTGGAAGAATAATTGTCAAGCCATCCTGTTAGAATAACTGTCAGGACTTACCATCAATCAGAGGAACAAATCTGACTGGCTCCAACCTCTGCTTATCAAATTCATCACAATCTTTCTTGTGGTATAAAACCAGTTTCTGTGAAAAACTATTTCCCAGGGGCAGAATTATTCTGCCATCCAAACTCAATTGTTCTAGCAGTTCATCTGGAACTTCACTGGTAGCTGCGCTGACAATAATTGCATCAAATGGGCTCTTTTCAGCCCAGCCTAATTTGCCATCACCATATTTTATCTCAATATTGTCATAACCAAGCCTAGTTATTGTTTTTTTACTTCTTTCAGCTAAAGCAGACTGCCGCTCAATCCCATAGACCTGGGCAACAATTTGACTTAAAATAGCCAGGACATAGCCACAACCGCTTCCAACTTCAAGAACCTTAGCATCATCATCTAAATCTAATCTAACTAGCATAGCTGCAATTATATATGGCTGACTGATAGTCTGATTATTTCCGATCGGCAGCGGTCTATCTGCATAGGCCAGATCTCTATATTCTCCAGGAACAAACTCATGCCGGGGTACCGATTTAAAGGCATCTAGAATCTTCCTGTCATTAATACCTCTATTCTTAATCTGCCGATCTATCATCATAACTCTCTCTTCATAAAATTCTTCAGTCATATAGATCCCCCTCATCTTAA
>SLSL01000019.1 GCA_007130465.1 Halanaerobiaceae bacterium
GTTAAAATATAATTAAAAAATATTTATTAAATTATGTTAAAGAATCACTTCCACCGATTTTTCGGGGGTTTTTATTTTAGATGTAAATATATTGCTGATTAGAGCAAAATATGCTATGATTAATAATGTGGAGGTGTAATAATTTTATGAAAAATATTGAATATTTTACTGATTTAGATGTGGTCAATAATCAATTGCAGGATGGAGCCTTTTTAACAGTAAGATCAGAAGATAAACTTAATACGATGACTATTGGCTGGGGTATGATTGGTTACATCTGGAATAAGCCTATTTTTCAGGTTTTAGTCAGGCCATCAAGGTATACATATGAATTGTTAGATAACATTGATAACTTTACTGTTTCAGTGCCTTATGATTTCGATATGAACAAAGAGCTTGCTTATTGTGGAAGTAAATCTGGAAGAGATGTTGATAAATTTTCTGAATTAGATTTAAGTATTATTGAGTCACCTGATGTTAACTCTCCATTCATTAAAAAAGCTACTTATCACTATTCATGCAAAGTATTATATAAAGATAAGATTATCAAGAACGAGCTAGATAATAATATAATTAATGAATTTTATTCAAATGAAGATTTTCATTTTCAGTATTATGGCGAAATTATTTCAGCATACAAAAATTAGACTTTAGGAGGGCTATTATGAATTTTAAAGAATTAGTTAAGGGCAATCGTTCATATCGTCGTTATGATGAAAATTATGATTTGAAAAGAGATGACCTGGAATATTTTATTGACCTAGCTAGAATGACAGCTTCTGCAGCAAATCGACAACCATTAAAATATTATTTATCTAATGATAAAAAAACTAATAATAAAATTTTTGAAACATTAAGCTGGGCTGGCTATATTAAAGATTGGGATGAACCTGTATCAGGAGAGAGACCTTCTGGTTATATTGTTATTCTTGGTGACAAAACTATTTCAAAAAACTATTTCTGTGATCCAGGAATAGCAGCCCAAACTATATTATTAGGAGCCCGAGAAAAAGGTTTAGGTGGATGCATATTTGCAGCAATTAATAAAGAACAATTAAGAGAAAACTTAGATTTACCTAATAAGTATGAAATTCTATATGTAATATCTTTAGGTAAACCAGTTGAAAAAGTTGTTTTAGAAGAAATGGATGATAATGATAATATAAAATACTGGAGAGATGAAGACCAGGTTCACCATGTTCCAAAAAGAAGTTTAAGTAAAATAATTATTAACTAATCAATATTAGGATGGCTTTCTATGTAGCCATCCTATATCTATTATAATTTAATATAGGGGTAAATTATATGCTTAAAAAACAAAAACAAATTTTGCATTATACCGGTGCTTTAATATTTATTATTTCAGTTATTTTGTTTTTGCCTTTGTTGATTTCTATTTTTAACAATGAAGGCTTTGAAATTACAATTATTTATTTATTGACTATTTCTATTTTTGTTGTAATTGGTATATTATTATATCATTTAAATAAAGTTAAAAGAGAAATAAATATAGCAACAGGAATGCTATTATGTAGTTTAGGTTGGATTATTGGTTCTTTTATTGTTTCAATACCATTTTATTTTATTTTTGAAATACCATATATTGATTCCTATTTTGAAGCTATGAGTGGTTTTACAACAACAGGAATAACTATGTTGACTGGAATTAGTAATTATCCTGCCTCTGTATTATTTTTAAGAGCATTGATACAATGGCTGGGAGGCTTAGGAATTTTAACTTTCTTCCTTCTAGTAACATTTAGATTAGGAAGTGGAGTCTGGCATCTATTTACTGCAGAATCACATAAAGCTCTTAATTCTAGACCGGTTCCAAATATATTTAAGACAATCAAGATTTTATGGTCTATATATATAGTTTTGACAGTTTTATTGGTTATTATACTTTTGATTTTAGGATTAAGCTTTTATGATTCTCTCACCCATGCTTTTACAACTTTATCTACTGGAGGATATTCAAATTATGATGCAAGTATAGATTATTTTAGAACTACAGGATATGACAATTATATCTTGATTGAATATGCATTTATCATATTTATGTTCTTTGGTGGTGTTAATTTTTTAATATTTTATAAGGTAAAAAACTTAGAATTTAAAGATGTATTTAATGATAGAGAATTAAAACTATATTTTAAAATAATTGTTTTTACAACTATTTTAATTTTATTATCTGTAATAGTTGGTAATTCAATAGATTTTAACTTTGAGGTTATTGAAGAAAATTTTAGAAAAGTTTTATTTCAGGTTGTTGCAATTTTGACTACAACTGGTTATGGAACTAAGGATATAGCAGCACCTTATTTTACAGCTTTTGCTCGGCAATTATTTCTATTTTTAATGTTAATTGGAGGCTCAGTTGGTTCAACTGGTGGAGGAATAAAAGTATATAGAGCTTTAGTCTTAAAAGAATTATTTATCAGGGAGATAAAAACATTAGGCTATCCAAGGAAAGCAGTAAAACCGATTGTAATAAATAAATCTATAATAGAAAAATCAGAGATATATAGAATAGCAGGTATTTTCTTTGCCTGGTTAGCATTTATACTAATTGGTGGTTTAATAACAGCATTCTTTTCAAAACATACAGCTTTAGAATCTATTTCAGGAATGTTTTCTGCAGTTAATAATATAGGACCATCATATATTTCTGTATCTGAAATGATTGACTTAAATCCAATTATTAAATTTACTTATATAATAGGTATGTTAGCAGGTAGGCTTGAAATGATACCAGTAATTGCTTTATTTAATAGAGATATTTGGAATAAATAATTTAAAAAGAGGTGTCTAAAATATATATTTTAATTGCAGGTGGAGGTATTGTTGGAAGAAGTTTAGTTAAAAAATTAGTAGATAAACATGACATAGTTGTTATTGATTTAGAAAAAGAGGTATGTGAAAGAATATATAGTCAATATGGAGCTGTTAGTGTTCATGGTAATGCAACTAAAATCAATGTATTAAAAGATGCAGGTATAGAAAAATGCGATGTTGCAGTAGCTGTTATGAGAGATGATGTTGATAATTTAGCCTTTACGATATTAGCTAAAAATTTTGGTGTAGATAAAATACTTGTAAGAATGAGAGACCCAGAATATGAAAATGCATATAGATTAGCTGGGGCCACTAATATTGGAGCAGTTATGAATCTTTTGGCAGAGAGGTTTGTTGTAGATATAGAAGAGCCAAGGATTAGAAAAGTTGCTTCATTAGGTGATGGTAAAGCTGAAGTTTCGATTATTACTATTCCAGAAAATGCAAGATCTGATGGTCAATCTATTGCAGGCATTGTAAATAATAGTGAATTTCCAGATGATTGTGTTATTGCAGGAATTTATGATACTGAAGATGACCAGCTAATTATTCCTAGAGGAAACAGGAAAATTCATGCCGGTAACCAGGTATTTTTAGTTGCAACAAAAGAAAACATGATAAAAGCAGCAGATTTTTTAATGAGTAATTAATAATAAACTACTATAACACTTTAATGTATTCAATTGAACCTTCTTGTGAGAAAAGTTATAATATTAAATGGATAAACTATAATTTGGAGGGGATAAAGTGAAAAAATTAGTTGAAACAGTACCAAATTTTAGTGAAGGTAGAGATCAGGAAAAGATTGATGCAATTGTCAAACCATTTAAAGAAACTGAAGATGTTAAACTGTTAGATGCCTCAGCTGATAAAGATCATAATCGCTTAGTTGTAACTGCAATCGGTACACCAGAAGCTGTGGAAAAAGCAATTTATGATTCAACAAAAATAGCAATCGCTGAAATTGATATGGAAAAGCATGAGGGTGAACATCCAAGAATGGGAGCAGTTGATGTAATTCCATTTACACCAGTTAAGAATATTGAAATGGAAGAAGCCAAAGAATTAGCTGATAGAGTCGCGAAAAAATTATCAGATGATTTTAATCTTCCAATTTTTATGTATGAAGAGTCAGCAAGCAATGAAAAGAGAAGAAATCTGGCTAAAATTAGAAAAGGCCAATATGAAGGTATGAAAGAAAAAATAAAAGAACCAGAATGGCAGCCTGATTATGGTCCAGCAGAAATTCATTCATCTGCAGGAGTTACTGCTGTCGGTGCCAGGATGCCTTTAGTTGCCTTTAATATTAACTTAGATACTGACAATAAAGAAATAGCTGATAAAATAGCCAGAAAAATTAGACATTCTGGTGGAGGATTAAGATACTGTAAAGCAATTGGAATTGATTTAAAAGATAAAGGGATTGCCCAGGTATCAATGAATATGACTAATTATAAGGGAACATCTTTATATCAGGTAATGGAAATGGTAAAATTTGAAGCTGAAAGATTTGGTGTTAATATAATTGGAAGTGAGTTAATAGGTTTATTGCCATCGGAAGCTTTATTTGATGTAGCTGAATATTATTTAAAACTAGAAGATTTTGAACTGGATCAGGTAATAGAAAATAGGCTTCTGGAAGATCTCTAATGAATAATGCAAATAATGAATATATAATCGTATATAATATCGGAGAACTCATAACTTCTAGTGATCCATGGATTATTAATAATGCAGCTATAGTAATAGAAAAAGGGAATGGGATTATTAAAGATATTGATAAAAATATCACTATTAAAGACAAATATGATCTTTCAAAACATGAAACAATAGATGTTAAAGGGGATCCAGTATTACCTGGTTTTATAGATTCTCACACTCATTTTGTTTTTGGTGGATATAGGGCTGATGAGTATTTATGGAGATTAGATGGACAATCTTATTCTGAAATAATGAAAAAGGGCGGAGGTATTGTAAATACTGTTGATGCAACTAGAAAAACTAGTTTTAAAGATCTTATAGATACAGGCAAAAATAGGTTAGATAATTATTTGCAACAGGGTGTAACTACTATTGAGGGGAAAAGCGGTTATGGATTAAATATCGAAACAGAAATAAAACAGTTAGATGTAATGAGATCTTTAAATAATCAACATCCAATTGATGTTGTTCAGACCTTTATGGGAGCCCATTCTGTTAGCAGAGAGTTTAAAGATGATAAAGATGGTTTTGTTAATTATGTGATTGAAGAGATGCTGCCAGTAATTGCAGAAAGAGATGACGTTTCTTTTTGCGATGTTTTCTGTGATGAAGGAGTCTTTACTATAGAACAAACTAAAAATATTTTAACAAAAGCTAAATCATTAGGCTTAAAGCCAAAATTACATGTAGATGAGATAGCATATGTTGGAGGTGCAGAATTAGCAGCTGAGATCGGTGCTGTTTCTGCTGAACATTTATTAAAAGTATCTGATGAAGGCATATCCAGAATGGCTAAAAACAATGTAACCCCTGTAATATTGCCAATTACAGCATTTAGTCTCCAGGAAAAATATGCACCAGCAAGAAAGATGCTTGAAAATGGATTAGATGTTGCCGTTTCTACTGATTTTAATCCAGGCAGTTCACACTCATATTCTATACCGTTATTACTATCTTTATCAGCAATTAAATTAAAAATGAACTTAAAAGAAATAGTTAAAGCTGTAACTATTAATGCTGCTAAAGCTTTAGATAGAGATGAATTTATTGGCAGTTTAGAACCTGGAAAGTTTGCAGATTTAATAATTCTAGATGCTCCATCATATGAGCATTTAATCTATAATATTGGTGGCAATATTGTAGATACAGTAATTAAGAAAGGTAGCATAGTTCATAAAAAAGATAAACTCCAATATGAAAAGAATAATATTATGAAGGGTGATAAATAATGGCTTTTGCAGATTTATCTTTAAAAGAATTTTCAGAAGAAGTAGGTTCTGACAAACCGACCCCTGGTGGAGGAAGTGTGGCTGCTTTATCTGCAGCATTAAGTTCATCACTATTAAAAATGGTAATAGTTTTAACCAAAGACAATAATGAGTTGGACTCCTTTAAATCTGATCTTAATAAAGATATTAAAGATGCTTTTCATTTAATGGACAAAGATAGCGATAGTTTTAATAAAGTTATGAAGGCTTTCAAAATGCCAAAAGAAACAGAATTAGAAAAAGAAAAAAGAAAAGAAGCTATTCAGGCCGGGCTTAAAGAAGCAAGTTTAACTCCTCTAGATACTATGAAATTAGCTTATAAATTGATCGAAGTTTCTATTAAGGTTGCCAGGCATGGCAATAAAAATGCAGTTACAGATGCAGGCGTTGCAGGCTATATGGCTTTTTCTGCATTACAGGGCGGTTATTATAATGTAATTATAAATACTGTTTCTATAAAAGATAAAGAATTTGTTGATGCCACAGAAAAAGAAGCTAATAAGATGTTAAAAAAGTCCAAATCCTTATTAGAGGAATTGAACGATATAGTTATTAATACGGTAGCGTAAATTGCTATTATCTTAATTGAAGAAGAGAAAATATAGATATTTTATATAAACCTTCGCAAAACAAGTATTTTGCGAAGGTTTATTATTTTTAACATAAATATATATTCTTATATATATTGAAGAGATTTATTAAAGCTTCATTCTAAAGGTATTTTAATTTGCTGCCCTGGTTTTAAATCGCTATTAGACATATGATTTATTTCTTTGATTTCATAAATCACTTTTCTAAGATCAGTGCTTGAGCCATAATATCGTCTGGCTATATTCCAGAGACTATCACCTCTTTTAACAATCACCTTTTCAAACTCTAGATAAGATTGATTTATTAAATTATTATTAGTAGTATTGTTTAAAATCTTTTCGCCAGATAAAATTGCTGGACTGAAATAAATAATAGTCATAGATAAAGTAATAAGCAAAACCAGGACCAACAATAGATTATTATGTTTTTTCATTTTATAATCCCCCTCAATTCGAACTTTAGTTCAGTACTTATGTTCTATTATATCAGAACGCCAGTTCATGTTCAACCCTTTTAGCAATAAATTGTGAA
>SLSL01000186.1 GCA_007130465.1 Halanaerobiaceae bacterium
CTGGCCTGCAAAATCACTGAGACTTACATTATTGCCATCCTGGTCTTTTAAGTTAAACTGAGGAGCTTCTGTATTCATCAGTTTTTCAATAGTCATTATTAACACCCCTTCTATTTATTAAATTAATAAACTTTATCTTATTAAATTATAACATAATCAGATAAAGTTTACAATTTTACTCCATTTTTTCTGCCAGCTTATTACAACCCTGCAATAATCTCTTCCATCCTGTCTGCAAAAATCTGGAAATCATTCTCAGCAAGGTCCTGATGGGTTACCAGTCTGATCAATTTATCAGAAAATTGATTGGTCAAAATACCTGCTTCATTTAACTTTTGAGAAATCAACTCAGCTCCACCCTGATTATTACATTCAAGCATCACAAAATTAGTCGACTGTCTAAATACTGATAACTTATCAGTCTTAAAACCTTCAATTATCTCAGCCAGCTCTTCTGCCTGCCTGTGGTCTGCCTTAAGAACATTCCTATTTTCTAGAGCATAAAGCCCGGCAGCTGCAATAATTCCAGCCTGGCGCATACCGCCACCAAGGAGCTTTCTATTTTTCCTGGCAGATACAATAAACTCCTCACTGCCAGCCAGCATTGAGCCTACTGGAGCCCCAAGGCCCTTAGAAAGGCAGAACATCACTGAATCAAATTCTGCTACCAGATCTCCTGGGTTAACTTCTTCCTGATAGGCTGCATTAAAAAGCCTGGCCCCATCAAGATGGAGCGGAATATTCTTAGAGCCAGCCAGTTCTGCTATCAGCTCAATCCTATCAGTGCCATAAGAGATACCACCCCGGCGATTATGGGTATTTTCCATACAGATTAAACCAGTCTCAGGATAATGAATATTTTCCCCTCTAATTGCATGTTTAACAGCTGCTGGCTCCAGGTAACCATTTTCATCTGAAACAGTTCTGGCCTGTAAACTACCTAATCTGGCAAGACCGCCAACCTCATAATAAAAGATATGACTTTCATCTCCTAAGATAACCTCCTGGCCAGGAGTTGTATGAGTCAGGAGGGCAACCTGATTGGCCATTGTCCCACTTGGCAGAAATAAAGCTGCCTCCTTATTTAGCAGCTCAGCCGCCCGTTCTTCAAGTTCATTGATTGAAGGGTCCTCACCATAGACATCATCACCTACATCGGCTGTAGCCATAATCTGGCGCATCTCATTGCTAGGTCTGGTTACTGTATCACTTCTTAGATCAATTTTTTTCATATTTGCCATTTATAATACTCTCCTTTTTAATGAATAGTTATATCTGTAAACCTTCCATCAATTCTGATTAAAGGCTGGCCCTCTCTGCTGTAATAATAGTCAATTCTTGTCCCATCTTCTGTTAATTGAAAATCATATCTGCTATTAATAGCTCCAAAATTAGTACTGAGATCATAGCTCCAGGCATCAGGCCCATTTGCCAGATAAAGATCTAAATCTGAAAATTGAAGATCAAGCTCAAGATCAGAACTTAATTGGTCAATCACAATATCTGTATAGGAAAATCTGCCTGTTATCATTTCCTGAATTCCATTAATCTCATAATTACTAAAGCTGGATTCAATTTCTAATGGTCCTGTAATATTTAAAAGTTCTACATCGCCATAGCTACTATCAATTACAACCTGACTGGCAATATTCTCTATCCTGATATCATCAAACCGGCTATTAAGTTCAACAGCCAGCTCTTCTGGTGCTCTAATAGTTAAATAAGTTGCAATATTCATCCTATCTCTATTATCAGGTTTAGCCGTTAAAACTCCTAATTCCTTATTGCTATGATTCAATTCTAAACCCACCTGGTCTATAGTTCTCTCCAGTATTTCCTCAGTTGCAGCCTTAATTTCAATCCTGTAATCTATCCTGATATCATCCCTGGATTCACCAATAATATCAACCTCACCAAAACTATTTGCAACCCTAAGACTTGTTAAATCATCTCTATCATAAGTTTCTTCACCAGAAACTTCTGACCTGTATTGATAATCTTCTCCTGATGACCAGTCTACATTGCCGCTATAGGAGACATCTACATTAAATAAACCTGCCATCCCCTGGTCATCAGTAATCAGCCTGGCATCAATGTAGACAAATACCAATAATAAAATTATTATTATCGTTATAACTCTTTTTCTCGATAACATTCTAAATTCCTCCTTTTATACTTCAAGAACTTTCTCAAGTAATAACCCTGCCCCAATTATAAATCCTAAAATTACCAGAGTCAGACTGAGAAATGAATTACTGCCAATAGTTATAAGGGTTGTAAACTCCTCTGCTCCACCTATTCCTGATATCTGAAAAGTCAAACCTGGCATCCAGTTAAATAATTCAGCCAACACCCCTGCTATTCTCAGGCTGATATAAGCAGAGAGATAAAAAACAATGATAGTAATTAACCATCTAAACCTATCATAGACTCTGCTGACAAGACAGGCTATCTGGGCCATGAAATATAAAAAGAGATTAAACCAGAGATAACCTGCCAGGGTTAAAAATACAATATTTACAATCGAAGTTCCAGTCAGATCTACTGGCATAACAGGTCCAAAATCAACCAGAGTTCTCATAACTATCTGCCAGGTAGTTGTACCTGCAAGAATTATCAGGAGCAGTAGGTAAGTCGCTGCAGCAAGAAACTTAGCCAGAATAATTGTATAACCTCTTCTAGGCAATGATTTTAAGAGATAGATCGTCCGATCATTCCATTCCTGGGAGAAAGTTCTATAACCAATTGCCAGAAAATATATAGGAAAGATAAAAAACGGTGCCAGGACCGAGCCGATTATAAACTGATAATTATGGGCTGTAATTCTAGTATAAAGAAAAAAGTGGAATGCCAGTGTCAGTAAAGTTAAAATTAAAGCCGCAAATCCAGATTCCCTTAACTCCTTTTTATATAAACTAAAGAATGCCATTTTAAGCAAACACCTCCCTGGTCAAATCCTGAATCGAAAGATTATGCTCATCCCGTAAAGCATCTGCATAACCCTGCAATCTAACCTGACCATTCTCCAGCATAATCACATAATCATAAAACTTCTCCGATTCTATAACTTCATGGGTCGATAAAATCACAGATTTCCCGCCAACGGCAAACTCGCTATTTAAAATTTCTAATATATAACCTTTCGACTGAGGGTCCAGCCCTGACAGAGGCTCATCCATAATATAGAGAGCAACATCTCTGGCCAGGGTTAATACAAGCTTCAGCCTCCCTCGCATCCCCTTTGATAGCGAAGTTATCTTAGAATCAGTCTTAAGGTTCATCTCTCCAGTCAGCTCAACAGCCTTATCATAATTAAAGTTGGAGAACTGACTCCTGTGAAAATCAATAATCTGCTCAATTTTCATCCATTTATAAAAATGATCTATCTCTGGCAGGAAAGCAACTTTATCTTTTAGCTGAATTCCAGGCTCTAAGCCTAAAACCTCAGCATTCCCGCTATCTGCATAGGTCAGGCCAACTAAAATTTTCAATAAGGTAGATTTACCGCTACCATTGGGCCCAATCAAAGCCGTCAACTCCCCTTCAGGAAATTCCATCTCAGCATCCTGCAGGGCTATAGTTCTCCCGTATTTCTTTGAGACTGAATTTACTTTAACAATCGGCTTAAAAGTCTCCTTAAGCTCCATCTGTATTTCCTCCTTCAAATTCTTTAAATTTTTCAGCTAACATCTTTTCAATCTCCTTTTCAGTAAATCCTAAAGCTCTTGCCTCTTCAATGAAATTCTCAACTAACTCTTCAGCCATCTCAACCCTAATCTCTTCAATCTTATCCTCAGATTCAGTTACAAATGTTCCTAAACCTCTCCTGGTTTCCACCAGGTCTTTAATCTCCATCTCCCTGTATGCCCGTTGAACAGTATTCGGGTTAACAGATAAAACCTTCGCCATCTCTCTCTGTGAAGGCAGTTTAGAACCGGCAGAAAACTCCCCGGAGGCCAGCTTCTTTAAAATATAATCAATAATCTGTTCATAAATAGGTCGGGTCGTATCATAATTTATAGCCAAATTTATGCCCCCTTCCAGCAAACACATCACTATAGACGTAGTGCACTAGTTGAATAGTACACTAATATTATAACCCTGTTAGCTATTATTGTCAAGCTAAAATAATAAAAAAATTAAAAACCCCAACTGGATTCCTATTCCAGTCAGGGTAACTAATTATTATTAAATTATTCTTTAAATCAACCAGCATAAATACGGTGATTCTTCGGTACTCCTTCGCTTTAACTTCGGTCTAGATTCCCTTTAGTTTCGTTTTAGTTACGGTATAATTACGCTCAAACTCCATCTCAAAAATAATTCTTTATTCTAAAACCACCTTAAAACCAATTAGACTCCTAAATACCAGCCTTAATTCTTCTCCAGGATTGCTCCGGGATTCCTCCGGGACTGCTCCGGGATTGCTCCGGGACTGCTCCGGCTTTCCTCCGGGATTGCTCCGGCTTTCCTTCGGGACTGTTTTAGGATTCCGCCAGTTATAAATTAAAATGACTAATAAATATAATTACAATAAACACTAACTAATTATATCATCCTAACCGCTCGCCAGTAAATAGCAGGGTAGTGCAGTGAATAAATTTTTCTACTAATTTTAAAATCTAAAAATAAAATCACCCTAAAAGCTGCCATAAAAAGATAGTTGAGAGGCCTAAATAAATTGTAACTCCAGTAATATCAGTAATAGTGGTCAGTACAGGCCCGGTCATCATCGCCGGATCTTTACCAATCTTTTTTATCAAAAATGGAATTGTTCCTCCAACTGCACCGGCAACTATAACATTAAAGCCAAGAGCAATGCCTGCAATCAGTCCAATCATCGGATCTCGCTGTAAGATAAAGGCTATTATTGAAAAAAGAAAACCTAAAGCCAACCCATTAACTAAACCTATAGATAGTTCTTTCTTTAAGACTCTCTTAATATCATCAATCTGTACTTCACCTAAAGCAATACTTCGAATCGAGACTGATAAAGACTGAATTCCAACATTACCTCCCATATCAGTAATCATTGGGATAAAAGCAGCCAGAATAGCAACCTGGGCGATTGTTTCTTCAAAAGTACTAATAACAGCTACCGCACCAAGATTCAAAAAAACATTGGCTGCCATCCAGGGCAACCTCATCTTAATAGCTTCTCTAGGAGGTGTAAAATAGCTTTCCTCTGAGGTACCAGAGATACTGACGAAATCTTCAACCAGCTCCTCAGATAATAAATCAATTGCCTCGTGAAGAGCCATAACACCAACAAGCCTATCCTGAAAGTCTAAAACTGGTAGCAATTTAAATTTTCGATATTTCATTAAGCGAGCAGCCTCAACTGCTGGCTCATTAACCCTGACAACATGAACTTTTACATTCATAATATTTTCCAGCTTTTCATTTCTAGGAGCAAAGGCAAGGTCCTGAACAGAAATTACCCCCAGTAATTTATGGTCTTCATTTATCACATATAGATAATCAGTATTATCTATCTCGCCCCTTGATTTACTGAGCATCTCAACAGCATCTCTCACCTTATCTTCTTTAAAGGCTGTCAGAAAATCCTTTTCCATAAAGGCTCCAACTGAATCTTCTTCGTAAGTTACAATCTCTTCAACATCATCTTTATCCTCAGCCGGTATCAAAGCCCAATATTTATCCCTCTCAGCTTCAGGAAGATGAAGAATAATATCAGCAATTTCGTCATCCTCCATCTCAATAAAAACTTCCTGAACAAATTCTGAATTTAAATCCTGGAGAAGCTCTACTGCCAATTCCTCCAGCAAATACGACAGCACCCTGGCCGCTCTATAAGGCCCTAGAGCTTTCAAAAACGGAACAGCAGTCTCCAGAGGGGCCTCACCTATTATATCGACAAGGCGCCGATTAGAGAGCCTATCAGCTATCCTCACAGCCCCTCTAATATCTTCCTTCTCTAACCTGTCCTGAATCTCAGCAATATTCCGGTTCAGTTGTTCCGTATCTAGAAGCATTCCTTTACCTCTTCCTCAATCTTTGCCGGCTGGAGAAGAGCTAACTGTCTGAAATTATATTTTTCTCTTAAAACAGAGATAATATTACAGGCCTGAGCCCCATCAATATCCTGGTTATAATAAGCAGCAACCCTGTCCACCTGATTATCAGCACCTAATAGCGCCCTGGCAAATTCCCTGGCAAAGCCAATTTTAAAATATTTCCAGCGCTGACCTTCGCCATCTGGCACTCCAACCTTCTGTCTAAAACTATCAAAATAATAATAGCCAAGTTGCAAACCAACAAGGCTTCTTAAAATCGTAGTATCCTGCCAGCCTTCTCTGGCAATCGCAACTAAATCAAAATAAATTGCCGGGCGATTACCATAACTTGAAACATAAGCCAGCTCTTTGCTAACCCCTACTGAAATAAGAAAATAAGTCTGCAGATTCTCCTGGAAAAATTCAGCATCACGATCATAAACAGATCTGATTGCTCCCAGGAGACTGCTCCTGGCCCCCATTAGTTTATTAAAATTCTGATTAAGCCAGGGAAATATCTCCTCTCTAGCAAACTGGCGCCAATCATCATTATCTTCATAGCCAGCAAACTGCCAATTTTTAATCTCCGGCCAGTCAGTAATATAATCTGTTCTCCACCTTTCAATCTGAATCTTGACTGGCTCCCTGGCTGCAGTCTGCCAAAGATCAAAAAAATCCGGATAAGTATCAATAATTTTATAACCTTTCATATAATTTATTCCTCCTTGTCTTTTGGCGGCATTAAATTTTCCTGAGTTAAATTAATAGTCTGGGTCGGGAAAGCAAAGC
>SLSL01000201.1 GCA_007130465.1 Halanaerobiaceae bacterium
CAAGGGTTGCAAAAGGTTTGAATAAGTAATAGCTTTACTTTAATTCCCCTGATTTTTATCAGGGGTATTTTTTATTTTTACTATTGATTGTAGATTATTAAAACATATATTATAATATAATTACAATAGAGTATTAATTAGTTGAAGACTGTACTAGAATATGTTTAAGGAGGGTGTTAGATGGATAAAATTACTAAGGAAGAAGTCAAGAAGTTAATATCTGAAACTAATCAACCCTGTATTAGCATGTATATGCCAACTGAAAAATCAGAGGGAAATGCCTACAACAAGATGAAAATCAGGTTTAAAAATCTAACCAGATCAGCCCGTAAGAAGTTAAAAGATAACTGGGGTATGAATGACAAGGAAATAGATGATATCTTAGAGCCTCTGGTAGGTTTAGAGAATGATAAAGATTTCTGGCTTGATAATCAGAGTCAGGGATTGGCATTCTATATTTCTCCTGGTCAATATAAATCATATAGGCTGCCAGTAAAATTTGAAGAGGAAATCAAGGTGGGCGAAAACTTTGATTTTCGTCAAATTGTACCGGCAGTTTTTGAAGATAATAGTTTCTATCTCTTAACACTAAGTCGTAACAATACAAGAATTTTCTACTGTGATGATGAAAATATTGAAAAAATTGAAATAGAAAATTTGCCGGCAAGTTTTGAGGAGATATTTGAGACTGGCAATATTGAAGTAAATATACAGAGAGCTTCAAGCTCTCCTGGTGGCGATACCGGAATTTATCATGGTCAGGGTGGTGTTGAAGGCGATACCGAGGAAGATTTACTTCAATACTTTAGGCTTGTCGATGAAGCCGTAACACCATATCTCAATCAGTTTGGAGCGCCACTTGCTCTAATGTGTGTGGAAGAAATTTATCCATATTATGAGCAGGCAAACAGCTATGACAATCTCCTGGAAAAGTTCGTTAAAGGTAGCCCAGGCAAAATGAAAAAAGAAGAAATTTTTGAGCAAGCCAGAGATGTTATACTCCCTGAATTAAATAAAGAAAAAGGAAATGCTATTGAAAAGTATAAGGAACTAATCAGCAGTGAAAAGACAGAGAGTGAGCTTGAAAAGATTTTGCCTGATACAGTCCATGGCAAAGTTGAATTATTATTATTATCAAACTCTGCAAACAAGCAAGGCAATTATGATCTCTCCAATGATACAATAATCGAAGAAGAGCCTGGCCATGATTTTGATCTGTACAATTATGCTGTATTAAATACAATTTTGAATGGCGGAAAGGTTTATCTGCTTTCAGATGAACAAATGCCTGATGATTCAGAGATAGGAGCTGTTTATAGATATTAATAAAAAAATTACCCCTGCCAGATTAATGGCAGGGGCTTTCATTTCCAAAAATTATTTGATTTTTTGAAAAGAAATTTTTAAATCATTTACTCCTACCTTTTGTCCTCCAATAAATAATTGATAAACTATATTGATTTCTCCTGCTCCCTCTTCAAGATAACAGTCTAATTTATCAGTAGAAGTCTTTAGTTCAACTGTACCATGTACGTGATGATAAAAATCTTCACAGCTTTCCCCTGCTTTAAAGTTCTGTTTAAAGCTTCCAATTTTATTTCCTGATCTTCTTATTAATACAGTCTCTTCTGCTTCTTTAATCTTTATTGTGATCCTGGCAGCCTCCATACCCTGAATATCTTCTTTATAACGGAGATAAATAGCATCATTCTTTTTGTATAATTTGCCTTCACCATGATATTCTAATTGATCTTTACCTCCATGGGTTAGCTTTTGATTATTTTCTATTATCAGATTTATAGGATATTTCATTGGCTTGTTCCTCCTGAAATGCTGAAATTATAATTTTATTTAAATGCTTCTGAATTATTAAAGAGAATTGGCAGACCACCTGTATGGAGAAAAAGAATTTTTTTGCGTCTAATATTATTATTCTGTAAAAAAGATAACATTCCATAAAACCCCTGCCCTGTATAAACAGGATCAAGAAGTATCGATTCTTTCTTTGCTAATTCTCTAATAACCTTAATAACTTCTTTATCTATATTACCATAACCTTTACCTTTATATTTATCAATAAATATTATATCCTGTTTAATTATATCTGCTGGCAGATTATTTTCTGTGCAATACTCATCAATACAATTTGCAATCTTCTTTCTACCAGAATCTTCATCAGCTTCAACACTTATTCCTATAATTGATTCTGCCATATGATGAAGATAGTTACCGATTAAAAGACCTGCCTGGGTTGTACCAGTTCCTGAAGCCACAAATAAATAATCAAATCGCTCAGGATGAAAATTAATATCAGCCTTCAATTCTGAAGAAGCTTCTACATAACCATGAGTACCTGCATTACCATAACCTCCAGCTTGAATAAGATAAGGTCTTTTCCCGGCTGATTTGAGCTCAGAATATTCTGCTTCCATTGCTTCTTTTCTTTTTTCAGGTGGCACAGTTTTTATTTTAACATCTAGAAGATCATAAATAAAATAGTTGCCATTATAATTTATATCAGAGGGATCCTGATCAGTTGTTAAGATCAGTGTACATTCTAAGCCATATTTTAAAGCTGCCATTGCAGTTAATCTGCAGTGATTAGAAAATGGACTACCAGTAGTTATAAGATGATTGGCATTTTCTTTTCTTACTTCACCTAAAATATATTCTAGTTTCCTAGTTTTATTTCCTCCTGGTTCTGGACCGGCAAGATCATCTCTTTTAATATAAAAATCATTATCATAAATCCTTGAAATCTCAGATAATCTTTCTAATGGTGTTGGGAAATTTGATAATGAAACTCTAGTATACATAATTTTGCCCCCCTAAAATAATATTAAGCTTCACAATATACTTATTCAACATAAAAATACAAAATCCTCTCAAATAAAGCCAGAGAGTTTAAATTAAATAAAAAATGCCTGGTTGCCCAGGCATTTTAGTATTAAATATTAAATTTTTTTATGCTGATCGTGTAAGCTCATCCATATAATCGTCTTTCTCTTTTACAATTACTCCTGCAAGAACTATTAAAGCAACTAAGTTAGGAGCTGCCATTAAACCATTTAAGGTGTCAGCTAATAACCAGATAGGTTCAAGAGCACCAATAGCACCAACAAACAATAAGCCTAAGAAGACAAATCTATATGGCATTACAATCTTTTTACCGAAGATATATCTCCAACTCTCTTCGCCATAAAAACTCCAGGTAAGCATAGTTGTAAAGGCAAAGACAATAATACTAATATTAATAATATAGCCTCCTGGGCCAGGAAGTCCCATCGTAAATCCTTGTGAAGCCAGGACAGCTCCAGTCTCTCCAGTTTCTATAGCTCCAGTCACAAGAACTACTAAAGCTGTAATAGTACCTACGACTAATGTATCAATTATAACTTCCCAGATACCCCACATTCCCTGACGGGTAGGTTTGTTTTTAGCCTGGGCATGAATAATTGAAGCAGCACCAAGGCCGGCCTCATTAGAAAATACACCACGGGCTACACCAAAACGAACTGCCATTCTGACTGTTGCACCGGCAAAGCCACCAACAGCTGCCGAGCCAGTAAATGCACTGGAGAAAATATCAGAAAATACAGCAGGAATAGCTCCAATATTTAATATAATTATGAGCCCACCACCAACAAAATAAAAGATAGCCATGATTGGAACTAACTTTTCTGCTACTTTACCAATTCTTTTAACTCCACCGATAATAACTAAACCGACAAAAAATACTACTATGATACCAGTTAACCAGGTTGGAACTGCAAAGCCATCTTCAGCTGCATGAGCAAGTGTATTAGACTGAACCATATTACCGATACCAAAGGCTGCAATACCAGCAAAAAATGCGTAAAGTACAGCTAACCATCTCCATTTACCGCCCATTCCGTTTTGAATATAATACATTACTCCGCCTGTAAAGTCGTCTTCTCCATGTTCTTCACGATATTTAATACCTAATTGAGCTTCTGCAAATTTTGTGGCCATACCGAATAGGGCTGAAATCCACATCCAGAATATTGCCCCAGGACCACCAAGTGAGATAGCAGTACTAACTCCGGCTATATTACCTACACCAAGCGTTGCTGCCATAGCCGAACTAATGGCCTGGTATGTTAAAAAAATTTTTTGGCAATTTAAAGCAAAACACTGACCGGAGATTTATTCCGATCAGTGTAAAAGTTTTAGAATTGTTCTGCTTTTGAGAGATATAAATTTTTAACTATCCAAAAACCTGTCACATCTATAGTAAGCTTTATATTATTGTTATCCCTATTCATATTCTTAGAAATATGAACATTAACTCCATCAACATCGACCATCTGATAATGATCTCTTTCCTTTCCTTTTGGATGCCCAGCCTGAACCTCAGGCTTCATAGTTGGACCACTTCAACCACCACTCTGCCTGATCATCTTAACAGTTATATCTTCAAAGTTTTTATCTTTAATAAATTCTCTGGCATCTTCAGTAAATTCAACTTTAAATTGTCCTGAGACTTTCTCTTCTACTGCCATTATGAAACACCTCCTGCTCAATTATTTATAGTTGTCATTATTGTAACACAAATTGCTTTATTATACCTGTAAATAGTTTACAAATGACTTGTTTTTTTAAGATTTCTATGATAGGATAATAAATGTGCCGAAGTGGCGGAACTGGCAGACGCGACGGATTCAAAATCCGTTGGGCTCACGCCTGTGTGGGTTCGAGTCCCACCTTCGGCACCATTGATATTTCAAGGATTATAAGGGTTTAAGATATCTTAAATGCAAAAGTCTACTGCAAAAAGTTAAATGCAGTAGACTTTTTTTATGAAAACTTAAAAATTTCTATAAGGTTTGTTCTCTCTTACAACCTTTTGCCTTATCAATAGCCCTAAACCAGCTTTTGAGCACTTTTAAAGATTAATATAATAGGTGCAAAGGCTTTAAATCAAATACTTCTGCCAACCAGTTGATCTTTTGTTTATATTTTTTTACAACTTTGTTAGATCTCATTCTGAACTTAATGACTTAACTCCAACTCAGGTTGCAGGCTGTAATTATTCTGACCAGGAGAGAGCTTTCTGGCTCATTACTGCTTAATCTCTAGCGATTTTGCGATTTCTTAAGTTTTTACCCTAACTACCTAACAGGTCCAACTTCTACTCTGAGCTCATCCTGTATAACCATTATATTTTAATCTTATTTAACTGACATCTTTTTCCTCTTCATAAAGCTCTAAAAACACTTTTACAAGTTCCGGGTCAAACTGGCTGCCTGCATATTCTTTTATTTCGGCAATAGCTTCCTGGTGAGATTTTAGCTGACCTTTATTATACGGTCGACTATTAGTCATGGCGTCATAGGCATCTACAATCGCTGTTATCCGGGATAAAAGAGGAATTTCCTCTCCTTTAAGGCCATCAGGATAACCGGTACCATCCCACCATTCATGATGGTGCAAGATTTCATTTGCGATATGGGAAAATTCTTCTGTTGACGAGGCAATGTGGTATCCCCGTTCTGGATGTTTTTTCATGATTTCTAATTCTTCTTTAGTTAATTCACTGGGCTTAACCAGTATCTCCTCTGAAATACTAGCCTTTCCTATATCATGCATTGTGACCAGAAGAAATAACCGGTCTAACTCAGCAGATGGAAGGTCAATTTTTTTACCCATCTTTCGGGACATTTTCTGTAGACGCCAGGCATGTTCTTCGGTTTCATGGCATTTAGATCTCAGGGTATTAAGGAGAGCTTTTAAGACATTACCCTTGACACTCCGACTTTCCACCAGCTTATTTTTATACATCATTTCATCGGCCTCATCAATACAAGCATAAATATCTTCATCAACACTTTCTTTTATTGCATATCCTAAAGCAATAGAAATAGGTACTGAAAAATCTTTAGTTATAGAACAATTCTCCAGTATCCTGGAAGATATTTCCTGGACTTCCTTCTCGCCAGTTTGTGGTAGAAGAATTAAAAATTCATCACCACCCCAGCGGGTAATGATATCTTCTTCCCGGCAGGTTTCTTGAAAAATTTTAGCAACTTTTTTAAGAAGCTCATCACCTTTTTCATGGCCAAAAGTATCATTGATTAGTTTCAGACCATTCACATCAGCTAATATAAGACCGATAGGCATCTGTCTTTCTACATCTAATCTTTTGCTCTCTTCTTCAAAAAATGTGCGATTGTAAAGGTCTGTTAATTGATCATGGAAAGTGTTATGAATCAGTTCCTTTTCTGTCCTGACCCGCCTAAGAGCACTGGCAATAATACTTGCAACTAACTGCACAGTCATCAGATCATCATCAGTCCATTCTCTTTCACAGTGAACACAATCGATTCCTAAAAATCCTATGACATGACTCTCAACAACCATCGGTGTCCATAGGATTGACTGGACATTTTGCCTTTTAAATTCTTTTCTGTCACTAATAGCTTTTTCAGGAAGATCATTAACATTTGTAATTAAAACAGGTTTCTTGTTGAGAATTTGTCCATACATCCAGGTCGAGAATTGAACGGGTTTATTCAAATCATTCAAATTCTCAGCTCTTATACTGCTAGCAGACCAGATATATGTGCAATCCATAATCTGGTCTTCTTCTGAGGATTCAAATATATAGCATCTGTCTGCCTGCATATTTTTACCAATTTTAGCCAGGGCATCATCTATGGTATTATCCATCTGGTTTATAGGTTTGTTTAGAAAATCAGAAGCTATTTCTACAGCCAATCTCTGCCTCTGCTCTCTTTGTTGCAAATCTTTTTCAGCCTG
>SLSL01000160.1 GCA_007130465.1 Halanaerobiaceae bacterium
CACTTATTATCAGGATTAAATGATTTAGCAATAACAATTTCGCTGGGGTTTAACCGATTTAATTCATCATAAATCTCATCAATATTTTTAGTCTCAGTAACATTATAATCACCAGTAGATACATCTATATATGATAAACCATAATCTTTGTCTATTTCTGATAAAGCCACCAAATAATTATTTTTTCTTTCAGATAGAATCTCATCTTCAATTACTGTCCCTGGAGTTATTACTCTAACAACATCTCTTTCAACAAGACCGCTACTTTCATCTGCATCTTCAATCTGTTCACAGATGGCAACTTTATAATCTGCATTGATTAATTTTGCTATATATGGAGCTGCTGAATGAGCAGGAACACCTGCCATTGGAGTTTTTTCTCCGCCACCTTTATTCCTGGAAGTTAATGCAATATCTAAAACCTGAACTACCTCTTCAGCATCGTCTCCAAACATTTCATAAAAATCACCTAATCTAAAAAATAAAATAGAATCAGGATATTTATTTTTCATTGAAAAATACTGTTGCATCATAGGTGTGATCTTTGCCATTATCTAACCTCCAAAAAATCAAACATCCCCTTTAATTATTTACTATATCGCCATAAAGAGTCCAACTTCCAGCTTCATTAATTTTAGCCTTAACAATATTACCTATCATCTCTTTTGTTTCAGCAGGGATTATTACAAGTTTATTCCCATCAGACCTTGCTGAAAAATACTCTGGATCCTTTTTGCTCTCACCTTCAACTAAAATATTTATTTCTTTTCCTATTAACTCTTGATTTACCTCATAACTTATCTGATTTTGTTTATTCATTAACGCCTGCAATCTTCTGTGTTTTTCCTCTGAACTTATTTGATCATCTTTTTTGGCTGCAGGAGTACCCTCTCTCGGAGAATATGCAAAAGTATAAGCCATATCAAAACGTACTTTCTCAGCTAAAGATAAAGTTTTTTCGAAATCAGATTCAGTCTCACCAGGAAATCCAACAATAAAATCTGTAGTTATTACAGCATCCGGTATGCTCTGTCTAATCTTATCAATTAAACCTAAATAATGTTCCCTGTCATACTTCCTATTCATCGCTTTTAAAATCCTGGAACTTCCTGATTGAACTGGAAGATGAAAATGCTTCGATATATTATCATTATTGGCAACTATTTTAATAAGTTTATCAGATAAATCTTTAGGATGGGATGTCATATATTTAATTTTTTCTAAACCATTAATTTTAGCTAATTCATTTAATAAATCAGGAAAATCATATTGTTCATCAAGATCAAGGCCATATGAATTTACATTCTGACCAAGAAGAGTTATATCAATAACCCCATCTGCTACCAGTTTTTTCACTTCATCAACAACATCTTCCATTGGTCTACTTCTCTCAGAACCTCGAACATGAGGAACAATACAGTAACTACAATAATTATCACAGCCCTGAATTATTGTAACCCAGGCCTGAAATTCATTTCTTCTTTTACTTGGCAAGTCAGGAATTAACCCTTTATCTTCCTCCCAGACATCAATGATCCTTTCATCACCGTATATCACCTGATTTATAAGTGATGGCAACTTGTGAATATTATGGGTTCCAAAAATAATATCTACCTGTGGATATTTCTGATATAACTCATCAACAGGGCCTTCCTGCTGCATCATACAGCCCCCTACAGCAATAATCATATCAGGGTTATCCTCTTTTAACTGTTTTAAAGAACCGACTTTTCCAAAAACTTTCAGTTCAGCATTTTTACGAATCAAACATGTATTAAACACTATTATATCAGCATGAGCATGGTCTTGAGTTTCTTGATAACCCATGCTTTCTAACATGCCAGCAATTTTTTCAGAATCATGTTCATTCATCTGGCATCCATAAGTTATTATATGATATTTCATCATTATATTTAATAAATCCTCCTAGTTATTCTTCTTTTAAATCTTCAAGTTCATCATTATGACCCATTATAATCAGAGTATCTCCTTCAAGAATCTTATCCTGACCACCAGGAGCTAAATTCAAATTCTTCCCCCGTCTAATAGCCATTACATTGGCATTATATTCTCTTCTAAAATTAATTTCCTGTAAATTTTTGCCAACCATCTGACTAGGAGCAA
This sequence comes from Halanaerobiaceae bacterium, assembly GCA_007130465.1. Classification (GTDB taxonomy): domain Bacteria; phylum Bacillota; class Halanaerobiia; order Halanaerobiales; family Halarsenatibacteraceae; genus Halonatronomonas. The sequence goes on from SLSL01000160.1 coordinate 2,125, forward strand.
TAATCTCAATAATACTATACCCTGGAGCAAAATCTATATAATCAAGCATATTTGGGCTTATTAACTGTCGGGCAACCCGTTCACCCATATCCCTTTCCGGGAAAACAACCTTATCAGCACCAACTCTGCTTAAAATTTTGCCATGCATTTGATCCTGGGCTTTAGCAACCACTTCTGGCACACCCATCTCCTTTAAAATCAAAGTAACTAAAATATTGGCATGAAGATTGTCACCAATGCTGACAACAGCAGTATCAAAATTATTGACACCTAAGGCACTTAAAGCGGCCTCATCAGTGGCATCAGCCTCAACTGCATGGGTTACATAGTCAACTAATTTATCAATACATTCCTCACATTTATCGATGGCCAGCACATCATGGCCATTATCTGCTAAAGTCCTGGCAACACTGGACCCAAAACGGCCCAGACCTATAACAACAAACTGTTTCATCTTATATCCCCCTTTAACCGACCATTATTTTCTCTTCTGGATATCGATATTTTCCATGCTTTACTTTCTGTCCTAAGGCCAGTGCCAGTGTCAATGGACCTACCCTACCTAAAAACATGGTTATAATTATTAAAACTCTGCCTATCGATGTGAGTTCACCGGTAATACCAGTTGAAAGTCCGACTGTACCAAAGGCAGAGACAACTTCAAATAATATCTCTAAAAATTGACCATCTTCAGTAATAGTTAAAATAAAAGTCATCATTAGGACTATCATTAAGGCCAGTAAAATAATTGTTAATGCTTTAAAAACTACTTCATAATCTACCCGCCTCTTATAAAATTCTATATCTTTTTTATTCTTAATTTTATTAAATGCCGTTACAACGATTAAACCAAAGGTTGTTGTCTTAATACCGCCACCTGTAGAACCAGGAGAAGCCCCTATAAACATTGCAATCACGATAAAGAAAAGAGTAGTACTTCTTAATGATCCTGTTGGTATTGTATTAAAACCAGCCGTTCTTGGAGTAATTGATAAAAAGAAAGAAGAAATAATCTTGTCACCAAGACTTGCATCTGCAATCGTATTTAGATTGCCAGTCTCTAAAACAAATATTATTGCAAAGCTTACTATTGTTAGTAAACCTGTTACAGTTAAGACTAACTTAGTCTGAAGACTAAACTTTTTCTTTCCTTCCCAGCCTAGCAATTCAACAATAACTGCAAAACCAAGGCCACCTAATACAATTAAACTAATTATAGTTAGATTAATGATTGGATCTCCAAAATAGCCCTCCAGGCTAGTCCCAAATAAGTCAAATCCGGCATTATTAAAGGCAGATATGGCATGGAAAATAGAGAAATATATAGATCTAAAAATTGAGTAATCATACCTGAGCCTGATAAACAAAAATATAGCACCAATCCCCTGAATAGTCAACGTCAGGGCAATTACATATTGGATCAATCTTAATAACCCGGAAATCTTAAATTGATTAAGATCTTCCTGGATCAATATTCGTTCCTTTAAGGATATCTTTTTACCTAAAATCAGAGCAATCAATGTCGACATTGTCATAATCCCCAGTCCGCCGACCTGAATTAAGGCCATAATTACAACCTGACCAAAGACAGTAAAGGCAGTACTTGTATTAACAACGATCAAACCGGTAACACAGGTAGCAGAAGTTGCAGTAAATAATGCAGTCAAAAAACCTATGCTTCCCCTGGTAGTTGAAGCCTGAGGCAGCATTAATAAAAATGTGCCAATAGTAATTACAAAAAGATATCCTAACACCAAAAACTGGGCTGGCGATAATTTTGTAGGTGAAAAGTTAGCTTTATTTAGCATTATTTAAGTACCCTTCCCTGCTGCAGAATATATATAAATATCATCTTTTATTATACTATATAAATCATCATATATCAATTCAACGGACTTGACTTAATTATTATAATATAGTATTATTAATATTGTAAATAAAATATGATTTTAATGGTGAGATATAGAGAGAGCCATTGTTAGTTAGAAGAAGTATGTCTTCTTTTAACTAACTGGCTCTCTTTTTTGTATTTAAATAATATTCCAGCAGGAGAGGAGTAATAATTATGAGTGATAAGATCTATGATATTTTAATAGTCGGAGGTGGGGTTGTCGGAACTGCAATAGCAAGAGAGTTATCTAAATATAATCTGTCTATTGCCCTTTTTGAGAAAGAAACTGATGTAGCTTCTGGTACTTCAAAGGCTAATTCTGGTATAATTCATGCAGGTTATAATGCTTCAAAAAACACATTAAAAGGCAGATTAAATATAAAATCAAATCCTATGTTCGATCAGATTGCAGATGATTTAAAAGTTCCTTTTAATAGAATTGGCTCTTTAGTAGTCGGCCATAGTCAGGAAGACAAAGAAAAATTAATTCTGGAAAAAGAAAGAAGTTTAGCTCAGGCAGATATAGATTTAAGAATTATCGAAAAAAAAGAATTAAGAGAGAAAGAACCAGACCTTGCTGAGGATGCAATAGTCGCATTATATGCTCCAAATGCAGGTATCATCTCTCCCTATAAATTAACAATTGCCCAGGCAGAAAATGCAGCCAATAATGGTGTCGACATCTACTTAGAAACAGAAGTTAAAAAGGTTTTCCATGAAAATAATTATATTACAGGAATTAAGACTAATAAAGGAAAATTCAGCGGATCTATTGTAATTAACGCAGCCGGGCTTTATGCCGACAAAATAGCAGCAACAGTTGGGGAGAACTACGAAATAGTTCCTAGAAAAGGTGAATACAATTTATTTGATAAAAAATATGGTTCACTGGTCAATCATGTTATCTTTCCAATGCCATCAGAAAAATCTAAAGGCATTCTTATAACACCAACTGTAGACGGCAATTTATTATTAGGTCCTAATTCATATGTTGTTGAAAATAAAGACGACCTTGAAGTTACTGAACAAGGTCTAAATGAAATCTGGGATGGCGGCAAAAAATTATATCCATCATTACCAGGTAACGGAATCATATCTTCATTTGCAGGATTAAGAGCAACTATTCCAGCAGAACCATATAATGATGACTTTAAAATTGAAGCTTTAGATAATCCAGTTGGTTTTATTGATGTTGCCGGAATTCAGTCTCCTGGCCTCTCTTCTGCTCCTGGTATAGCAGAATTAATCACAAAAATTGTAGATGATATCTCTAAAGATTTAAAAGTTCCAATTAAATTACAGGAAAAATCATCTTATAATCCTGAACTAGATAAATTACCACGGCTTGATGATTATAAAGACCACCGTGAAGACTGGCATCAGGTATATCAGGAAGATAACGATTATGGTGAAATAGTCTGTCGTTGCGAACATGTAACTAAAGGAGAATTAATTGCCGAACTAAAAAAATCCCTTGCTCCTCTAACTCTAGATGCTATAAAAAGAAGAACAAGAGCAGGCGGTGGTCGCTGTCAGGGTGGTTTCTGTGGTCCTAGAATTGCAGAAATAATTGCCGAAGAATTTGAAATATCACCATTAGAAGTAACAAAGAATGGCCCTGGTTCAGAGATTTTAATGGAAAGAGTAAAAGATATTAAAGCCGATCGGGACATCACATATAGGAGGCAAAAGGATGAAAACTAAAAGAGAACTAGTCATAGTTGGAGGAGGGCCAGCCGGTCTTGCTGCTGCCCTTGAAGCCCACAAAAATGGTGTTGAAGATATCCTTTTAATTGAAAGGGATGAATACTTAGGCGGCATTCTACAACAGTGTATTCATAACGGTTTTGGCCTGGATTATTTTAATGAAGAGCTTACAGGCCCTGAATATGCAGAAAGATTTATTGATGAATTATCCGATAAAAAGATAGATGTCCAATTAAAAACTATGGTAATAGATATAAATGATCAAAAAATGTTAACTGTTCTAAGCTCTAAAAAAGGTATAGAATTTATAGAAGCTAAATCAGTTATTCTAGCAATGGGCTGCAGAGAAAGAACCAGAGAAGCTATTCGGATTCCAGGTACCAGGCCTGCCGGAGTAATGACTGCTGGAGCAGCCCAGAGATATATTAATATCGAAGGCTATCTTCCAGGCAGAGAAATAGTTATCTTAGGTTCCGGTGATATCGGTTTAATAATGGCCAGAAGATTGGCCTTAGAAGGAGCCGATGTCAAAGGTGTATTTGAAATAATGTCCTATTCATCAGGCCTTGTCAGAAATAAAGTCCAGTGTTTAGATGATTTTGGTATCCCACTCTATCTTCAGCAGACAGTTACCAAAATTCATGGTCAGAAAAGAGTTGAAGCTGTAGATATTGCTGAAGTCGATGACAATTTTAATCAAATCCCAGAAACCAAAAAAACAATTGAATGTGACACACTTTTATTATCAGTCGGCCTAATACCTGAAAATGAATTAAGCCAGCAGGCCAATATATCACTGGATGATATTACTGGAGGCCCAATAGTCGACCAGTCCAGGGAAACTGACATACCTGGAGTCTTTGCCTGCGGTAATGTTCTCCAGGTCCATGATTTAGTTGACAATGTAAGTGAAGAAGCAGAAATCGCAGGTAAAGCAGCAGCAGAGTTTCTCTTAAATGAAACAAAAGATGAAATAAAACAGTCACTTGAAATTGCTCCAGGTAAAAATATAACCTATGTAGTTCCCCATACATTAAATATCAACGCAAATACAAGTCCACTAATCGAATTATTTTTCAGAGTAAAAGATCCAGCAGAAGACTGTAAAATCTCCATTAAAGATAACCAGGAAGAATTAGCCAGCTATACCCGTCCTATCGTAGAACCTGGTGAAATTGAATCAGTTAAATTGCCTATAAAACTAATCAATATAAGCTCAGATGAAATCATTGTTGAATTAATAACAGGGGGTGAGTAGTATGAATGAAAGAACTATTATATGTTTAAGTTGTCCTAAAGGTTGTCGGGTTAAAGTCAAAGCTAACGGAGATGACATAAAAGATATCAGCGGCCATGAATGTCCCCAGGGAATAGAATATGCTAAAAACGAATATCTAAATCCAACCAGGATTTTACCGACAACAGTCAGAGTAAAAAATGGCCAGATAGCTTTAGTCCCGGTAAAGACTGCCTCCCCGATTCCAAAAGAAAAAATCGGTGAAGCAATGCAAAAACTATCAGAAATAGAAGTCGAAGCCCCTGTTGAATTAGGTCAGGTTATCGTAAATAATATCTTAGATACCGGCGTAGATGTAGTTGCAACTCGCTCAATAAAAGAGAAGAATTAAATATTCTTATAATCTAAAAGCCAGCATATTAATATGCTGGCTTATTTAAGTTAAATTATTCAGTTTTTATATTTATATAATATAATTTTCCTCCAGGAGTGCTCCGGCAATCCTCCGGCAATCCTCCGGGAATGCTCCGGGATAAGTTCGGCTATTCTTCGCTCTAGCTTCGGTTTGACTTCGGTGTAAATTCACTCTAAATACGGTGTAAATACGATTTAACCATCAATCAAACAGTCAAACTCAATAATTAAAAACTTCATTTTTGATATTTTAAATATTAATTTTATCAAATAGCAAGTAAAAAGACAATATCAGATTCCCTTAAAACCAAAAATATTTAATTTAAATCAGACCAGGCAAGAGTCCCTTTAATAGCTTTCTGCCAGCCCTGATATAACTCTTCCCTTTTATTTGAACCTAAATCAGTCTCAAATACCTTTTCAACATTTCTAATCTTTTTAATCTCATCTAAGCTATCCCAGAAACCAACAGCAAGTCCAGCCAAAAAAGCTGATCCAGCAGCAGTCGTCTCAGTATCGACTGGTCTCTGAACCTCAGTATCAATCATATCAGCCATAAACTGTAATAAGAAATCATTGGCCGCTGCTCCCCCGTCTACTCTAACCTCTTTAAACTCAATTCCGGTATCCTCTACCATAGCTTCAAGGAGATCTTTACTCTGATAGACAATCGATTCTAAGGTAGCTCTTATCAGGTGATTCTTAGTGGTTCCTCTAGATATACCAAACATAGTGCCCCTGGCCTCAGAATGCCAGTGAGGGGCTCCTAAGCCGGTAAAAGCCGGTACCAGATAAACACCATCCGTATCAGCAACTTTTTTAGCAAAAAACTCAGAATCTGCGGCATCTTCAATTAAACTTAGCTCATCTCTTAGCCACTGGATTGCTGACCCAGCATTAAAAATACTCCCTTCCAATGCATAAGTAACTTCTTCATCAATTTCCCAGGCAATAGTTGTTAAAAGACCATTCTCAGATATATAAGGTTCATTACCTGTATTCATCAATAAAAATGCCCCAGTTCCAAGCGTTATCTTAGTCATACCGACATCAAAACAATTTTGAGCAAATGTTGCTGCCTGCTGATCACCGGCAATCCCTGCAATTGGAACCTCTTCACCAAAAAAATGATAATCAACTGTTTCAGTATAAACCTCACTGCTTGAACAGACTTCAGGCAGAATATTGGCAGGAACATCCAGGATATCTAAAAGTTCATCATCCCATTCACCTTCATGAATATTATACATCAAAGTTCTGCTGGCATTAGTTGCATCAGTAACATGTCTCTTGCCGCCACTAAGTTTCCAGATTAACCAGCTATCAATCGTTCCAAATATTATCTCTCCATTTTCAGCCCGTTCCCTGGCGCCATCAACATTATCCAGTAACCATTTAACCTTTGTACCTGAAAAATAAGGGTCTAATACAAGTCCGGTTTTCTTATTAAATAAATCCTCATAACCCTCTTCTCTAAGCTCCTGGCAGATATCATTAGTCCTTCTACATTGCCAGACAATAGCATTATGAATAGGATCAGAAGTTTCTTTATCCCAGAGAACAGTGGTTTCTCTTTGATTGGTTATTCCGATCCCGGCAATCTGAGCAGCTTTAATCTTAGCATCTTTAATAGAACCTGCCATAACACCTAAAGTTGAAATCCAGATATCAGAAGGATCATGCTCAACCCAGCCTGATTTTGGATAAATCTGTTCAAACTCCTGCTGAGCTTTACCAACTATATCTCCATCCTTATTATAAATCATAGCTCTGGTACTGGTTGTCCCCTGATCTATAGCCATTATAAATTTATCCATTAAGAAAACCTCCTATACCCTTCTTAAAGCAACAATCAGCTCAATTTCATCTGCAGAATCTTCGATTATATCAGAAATATCTGTTAATCTGGTTAGGAAATCTCTATATAAAATCTTCAATGCAAAAGATAGATCATCTCTAGCAGCAAGCATATTAATAAGTTCTGTTTCAATTAAATCAATGTCTGATTCTATATCAGCTATTTTTTCCACATAAGAAAAAGCCTGATGAATATCTTTAAATACATATTCTATTGCTTCAACTAATAAGTTATATTGTTCAATGGTCAGTTCTAAAATCTTTTTAATCTTTGCTTTACCTTCATCAGTAACATCCATAGATTTTAGGATGATAAAATCTAGAGTACCTTCAGCATAATCAGCAGCTTTATCAGTAAATTTTAAGAGATTCATAAAATCTCGCCTGGTATTAGGCACCAGGAACCTCTTCTCAATTAATAGTTGAACAATCTCTCTTCTTAAATCATCTGCTTCAGTTTCAATACTATGCACATTATGAGCAAATTTTTTAAATTCATCAGTTGTTCCATCTTCTAAATAAATATTTAGAGCCTTATCAAACTCTTTTAGACAATCTAAAACTTTTAGCGCATGTTTATTATATAAATCTGCAAGTTCCCCGGTTTTATTGACAATTCCATTCATTAATTTCACTCCCTATTAATTTTAAATTAAAGTAGCATAGATACAATCTTTAATAACTTTAAGATTAAACTTCTCAGTTAATTCATCAATCTCATCGCTTCTTGTGCCAGGTTGGAGCCAGATATATTCAATATTATTATCAGCTATTTCAGGAATAACTTTTTGACCAATCTCAGGCCTTACCACTATATCAACGACATCAATCTTTTCAGCAATATCATTAATACTATTATAACATTTAATGCCATCTACCTCTTCAAGTCTAGGATTAATAGGGAATACATTATAATCATTATCATTCAGGACTTTAACAATCTTGTAGCCAAATTTATCTTTATTATCACTGGCACCAACAACAGCCCAGTTCTTTAACTTGATACTTTCATCTTTATAACTCATTAAATATCCCTCCTAAACCTAATATACAGAAAAAATAACTCTGGCCACAAATATCCACAGGCACAGAGTTAGTATAATAGACTACTCTTCTTCAACTAATTCCATTGGTTCGCCACAGCAGACCAACTCTCCTCCACCAACATCTAATACCTTTACTTCATTGCCACAGACATTACAGTGAAAAACTTGACCTCTTTTTGATACATTCATAATTTAGCCTCCCTCTATAAATTATTTATGTTAAGATAATTATAATAAAATAAATAATTACTGTCAATTAAAGTTTCTGCAAATTATTTTCAATATCAGCAATTAAAACATTAGTATCTTCAAGCCCGGCAGATATCCGGAGCAAATATTTACTAATTCCTAATTCATACAACCTTTTTTCATCGTAATCTCTATGGGTCATGAAAAATGGATATTCAATTAAAGATTCAATATCACCTAAGCTAACTGCCAGTTTAAAATACTTTAAACTATTTACAAACTCCCGGATTTTATTAACACTTTCGTCCAATTCAAAACTAAGCATAGCTCCTGGTCCAACCATCTGTCTCTTAACTATATTGGCTGCTTTATCTGACTCTAACCCAGGATAATTAACAGATTTAACCCTGTCATGGGCTTGCAAAAAATCAACAATCTTTTGAGCATTGGTTTGAGCAGCTTCCATCCTTAATTTCAAAGTCTTTATGCCCCTTAATATCAACCAGGCATTAAATGGACTCATCACACTACCAAGTTCAGTTAGATAATTAAACTTTAAATTCATTGCATAATCCTTAGAATCAGCAACAACAACTCCGCCGACTAAATCGCCATGTCCTCCTAAATATTTAGTAGCACTATGAACAACAATATTGGCGCCATGGTCAAGAGGATTTTGTAAATAAGGACTGGCAAATGTATTATCTACAACTAACTTGCAGTCATTTTCTCTGGCAAGTTCAGCAATCTTTTCTATATCAATAACCTCTAAAGTCGGATTTGCCGGAGTTTCCAAATATAAAACCTTAGTATTTTCATCTATTGCCTCAATAAGCTTATTAAAGTCATTAAAATCAACTAAACTTCCATCAATATCATAATCCCTCAACCATTCTTTAATCAATTTATAACTGGAACCATACAAAATCTGATGGGCAACAATCTTATCTCCTGGCTTCAATAAAGAGAGTAAAGTTGCAGAAATCGACCCCATCCCTGAAGAAAAAGCTACCCCGGCAGCTCCATTTTCTATCTCAGCCATCTTATCCTCTAAAATCTTTAAAGTAGGATTATTGCCTCTGGTATAGACATAATCATCAGTCTCAAACTCAAAAGCAGCCTCTGCAGCCTCTAAACTATCAAATGTAAAGGTAGAGGTCATAAAAATCGGATTATTCAAAGCATTTTCAGGCTTTTTTTCTGGTTCCCTGGCATGGATTAATTTAGTTGAAAAATTATCTTTCCGCTTAATCAACATCAACCCCTTAATCTATCTATAGAATCTATAGTGTAATAGCTTCCAGTGCGATTTTAATACTATTTTCGATAGCCTCATCAACCTTTTCCCGATGGGGATTATAACTATTAGCATCAAAATCAATTGCGATGCCATCAATTGCAAAGATACCTCCAGCGGCCACTCCATGTAAAGAAGCTATTAAAAATAATACACTTACTTCCATCTCAACAGCAATAGCCCCTGCCTGACTATAATAATTATTAGGGAGTGGTTCAAGCTCTGGATAAAATGCTCCTACAGTCAATATTATACCACTTCTAACCTGATTGTCAGTAATCTCATTTGCAGAAATTATTAAATTTCCAGTTAAACTCATATCAGCCACTGCCGGGTATTCTTTTTTAATCAACTGCTCAGTCAGGCCATCTTCTCTAATTGCAGCTTCAGCAATAACCATATCTCCATCTTTAATAGATAAATCTAAAGAACCAGCAGTCCCAACTCTAATTATCTCTTTTGCTCCACCTTTAATAATCTCTTCAAAACAGACTGCAGCTCCGGCAGCCCCTACACCATGGGAAACAACAGAGATCTTTTGATTATTATAGATACCATTAATCAGTTTATACTCCCGGTTATAAGCTATTTCATCAACATCATCAATATATTTAGATATTTTATCAACTCTCCCAGGATCACCACAAACTATAACTTTATCATTAATCTTATCTGAAGTAGTCTTTAAAATTGGCAGCATATCTTCTGACATATTTATCGTCCCCTATTTAAAAATTATGATCTTCTTTTATCCTTAATCTCTCTTAATCCAGAAACAAATGGCGGCTTAACTATGCCATATTCAGTAATTATACCATTTATATTTTCTGCCGGTGTTATATCAAAAGCAGGATTATAAACTCTTATTCCATCAGGCGCAATTACTTCAGAGCCGATTTTCTTCAATTCATCAGCAGATCTTTCCTCGATTTCAATCAAATCACCGTGATCAAGATTGTAATCGATAGTTGACCTTGGAGCAACTATATAAAATGGTACAGAATGAACTCTGGCCAATTCTGACAGCATATAAGTTCCAATTTTATTTGCAGTATCACCATTGGCAGCTATTCTATCAGCACCTGTTAAAATCAGGTCAATCTTGCCATCTCTGATCATTGTAGCGGCAACGCTATCAGCTATCAAAGTAGCAGGGATATTTTCTTCGACAAGCTCAAAAGCCGTCAATCTAGCCCCCTGCAGCCGAGGTCTGGTTTCATCAGCATAAACATGGATATTTTTATTACTTATATGGGCTTCTCTAATAACCCCTAAAGCTGTGCCATAATCAACAGTAGCCAGGGCACCAGTATTACAATGGGTTAAAATATTAGCCGACATCGGCACAATTTTATTTCCATGTTTGGCCATAGTCTTATTTATTTCCACATCTTCCCGGGCAATATTATTTGCTTCCTGTTCCAGCAACCTGATTAAAGCTTTTCGATCCTGACCACTATTCTTGTTAATAATCTTAAACATTCTTTTAGTAGCCCAGCTCAAATTAACAGCAGTAGGGCGGGCCTTATTTAAATATTCAATAGCTTCTTTCATCTGAATTACAAATTCATTTTCGCTGAGATCGTCATACTCTAAAGCAGCCAGATAAACCCCATATGCAGCAGTGGCACCAATAGCCGGCGCTCCTCTAACTACCATATCAGAAATGGCAAAGGCGACTTCCTGGTAATCTTCAGCTCTAAAAAATTCAATCTTCTCTGGTAACTTTCTCTGGTCCAGGAGAACTAATGATTCGCCATCTAATCTGATCGTTTCATGCTTCATAATTATAACCCCCTTTTATTAAATACCTGAGTCACCAAAACCAGTTGATTTTCTATCACTTTCAGGTAATTCATTAACAACATTCCATTCAACCTGCTCAATTGGATGAATTATCAGCTGGGCAATCCTATCACCCTTTTTAATTTCAAAATCTTCAAGGCTATGATTTATTAAAATCACACCGACTTCACCTCTATACCCGGAATCAATAACACCAGGTGAATTTAAGACTGTAACTCCATAATCTTTAGCCAGGCCACTTCTAGGGTAAACGAAGCCTCCATAACCCTCTGGAATTGAAATTTTAATTCCAGTCTTAACCATTCTATAATTGCCACCAGTTAAATTACAGTTTTCAGCAGCCTTTAAATCAATACCGGCATCTTCTCCAGGATGCTGATATTCAGGCAAATCAATAGACTTATCAATCTGTTTAATATCTATTTTCATTATATCACTCCAATCTATTATCTTGCAAAAACATGGTTGCCAATCCTTACAATAACGTCTCTTCTGGCCATCCAGGCCTGCTCGTTTGAAGTATCAGGATTATAAAAATATAAAGCCCTATCAGTAGGGTCCCTGCCATTAATAGCTTCCTGGGCTGCCTGTCTGGTTGTTGGCGAGGGTCGCAAATTTATCTGGCCATCTTCAACAGCACAGAACTGGCCATCCTGCATAATGACACTTTCAATACTATCAGGAAACTTATCACTAATAACTCTATTTATAACTACTGCACCAACTGCAACCTGCCCTAAATATGGCTCGCCCCGGGCTTCACCATTAATAGCTCTGGCCAACAGCTCTATCTCCTGGTCAGAAACAGATCTTGCCAGCAACTGTCTTTCTGTTAAATCCTTAGCAGGCACCTGCAATTGATCTCCAGGTCTAATAGAATGATTTTCTAGATCATTTAAAGCAATAATAATACTGGAAGATGTATTGTAAGTCCTCGCTATTTCATAAAGAGAATCACCGCTTCTAACATTATAAGTAACTAGATCCTCTTCTGACATATCACTTATATCTGCCTGAGCATTAGCATTAACATTAACTGCATAAGACTTATCAGTCGATAAATTAAATTCATCTTCGTTTTCCAAAAAATTTCTATTGAAATTTCTTTCAACTGGCTCTTCATCTTCAAGCGGGATTTCTAAATCATCACCAGATCTAATCATCCCATTACTGCTTAAGCCATTCCAGGATACCAGCCTATCAATACTAATATTATATTTTAAAGCAATTTTATAAAGAGAATCTCCTTCTTGAACAGTATAAATCAACTTAAAATCGACAGCCCTGGTATTAAGCGGATATACTGCACCAAAAATAAAAACTAAAAAAATTATAAGTACAATTATTTTAAATCTTATTCTCGAAATTTTCATATTTAAGTCGCCACTCCTCATCGCCTAAATAAATTATCACTGCTGTATAATTATATTTCTTTAAAAAATATTAAAATCCTTCATAGAAATAAGATTAACTATTAAAATTCGGCCATTTTTTATTTAATTTACAGTTCTTTGGCAGAGACCTAATAAAACTGCTGCCATAGCTCTTATCAAGGATTCTTCTGTCCAGTAATATTATTTCACCTTTATCTTTTTTAGACCGAATTAAACGGCCAAATCCTTGCTTAAACTTAATAATAGCTGCAGGAAGTGACTCCTCCCAGAAAGGATTGCCTCCCGACTCTCTGATCTTATCATTTCTGGCTGCAATAATCGGATCTGTTGGAACCTCAAAGGGCAATTTCATTATTATTAATCCAGAAAGGGATTCTCCTGGAACGTCTATCCCTTCCCAGAAACTACTGGTTCCAAGTAAAATCTGTCTCTTTTTATTCTTTAACCTCTTTAAGATAATATGCCTTGGCAGGTCTCCTTGAGCTAAAATATTGATATTTAAAGCCTTTAAACGTTCTTCATATATATCTTTAAATTGATTTAACATTTTATAAGAAGTAAAAAGAACTAAAGTTCTACCGGCCTTCTTATCGATATAATCTATTAAATCATCTGAAATATCATCTAAGAAATTATCATCATAAACTGAAGGAATATCTTCAGGGAGATAAATTCCTATTTGATTCACATAATCAAAAGGCGATTCAACAATCAGCTCATTAATCTTACTTAAACCCATTTTCTTCTTAAAATAATTAAAACTTTCATTAACTGCCAGAGTTGCTGAAGTCATAATATTAGTAGCCACCTTATCAAAGATAACATCATTCAAAAATTCATCTACCTCAAGCCTTGCATTTCTCTGTATATAATTATTATTTCCTGTATTAAACTGTTTTTCTATCCAGAAAACATATTCATCTAAATGATCTTTATAATTCAGATTAATCTCAAGTGAATTGGCCATCTCATTTAACCTGCTTAAATATCCATTAATTTCTATCAACGGGTTTTCTTCACCTGTTACTTTTATATCAAAATTTGATTCGACTAAATCAAATAAGTTTTCAAATTTATAAGCAGTTTTCTTTAAAAGCGAGATTAACCTATCGCCATAATCCATCCAATCTTCAATATTATCATTGCTTTTAAATGAATTCTGCTTTAAACGTAACTTTCTTGAACTTTCCTTTTTCATAAGAGAGCCTAACTCATAATTATACTGGCGATTCAATTCTTCAATTTTATTTAGATTAGGAAATAATTCCTGATCAATAAGATTAATTATTTCCTGACGATCATCTGGATGAATATTATAATCATCTTTTCGGATCCTGATCAAAGGCGAATGGCTTGAATTCATAATTCTATTAATTAAATTATTTAACACCGGCGGATAAAAATCCTGCCCGCTAATCTTTGTAGCAACTTCTGTTAAATTATGGGCCTCATCAATTATTAGTTCCTGATAATCAGGCAGTACACTATAAGCCTTATTCTTTAAAATCCCATCTGCCAGTAATAGGTGATGGTTAACAACTAAAATATCGCTCTGATAAACTGATTTTCTAGCTCTCTGGAAATAACATTTTTTAAGATAAGGGCAGGCTGAATTTAAACACATATCAGATTCTGAAGCAAACTCAGACCACAAATTATTATCTATTTTTAAAGTTAAATCACTTTTTGATCCAGCAAAATTACTATTATTGGTCTGGTCTTCAATATACTGAGCAATATTCTTCAATTCAGAATTATTATCTTTTCTCTTTAAAGTATTTTTCAATTTCCGATAACAGATATAATTAGATCTACCCTTTACAAGAGTAGCCTTAAAATCAAAGGGCATAATCTCTTTTAAAAATACTAGGTCTTTATTGATTAACTGCTGCTGAAGATTAATAGTATTGGTAGATATTATCACAGGAATATTATTCTGATTGGCCCAGATTAGAGATGGAATAAGATAGGCAAAGGACTTTCCAGTTCCTGTTCCAGCCTCAACCATTAATTTTCCATTATTATTAAAGATATCAATTATTTTTTCTAAAACTTCTATCTGTTCTTCTCTTTCCTGATAATTTTCCAGATGATTAGCAAGTTGACCTCCAGGTTTAAAATATTTAATGATTTCTTCCTTATCAAGTAGTTCTAATTCATCAATACTATCAGGACTAACAACTATGTAGCTTTCAGTAATTTCATTATTCACAATAATAAACCCGATTCCTTTATTTCCCAATTTAGAAGCAATCCTGATATCAGCTGGAGAAGGTCGTAAATCACCAGAAGGATGATTATGAATAACAACATCGCCAGGCTTAAGATTGCTGATAATGGCAGGAGCCATATTTTCATTTCCCCGGCTGACTGCCTTAATAGCAGTCATAAGATCTTCATTGCTATCATAAGCCCCCTGAAAGAAAACTTCCTGGCCTCGAGCATCTTCAATCTGAGCTCTCATATATTTAATTGTATCTTCAGTAAATAGCTTGCTTTCCATTAAGATCCACCTATTTTCTGAGTTCTTTTAAGATATCTACATCAGGATCATGATCAAGATCATCAAACCATGGAGTCTCCAATATAAAGGTTTTATCAACTAATTTAGGATGATTTATTATTTCATTAAAACCTGACTTACCAATAAAACCGTCGCCTATATGTTCATGCCTATCTTTATTTGTGCCTAATTCAAATTTTGAATCATTTAAATGCAATACTTTGAGTTTATCTAACCCGGGTCCAGCTTCTATCTCATCGATCAATTTATCCAAACCATCTCTGCTGGCAACATTATAGCCAGCTGAAAAGGCATGGCAGGTATCTATACAGAAACCTACTCTATCAGGTTCGTTAATATTTCTAATTATTTCATTAAGCTCATTAATAGTTTTTCCAATAGCAGTTCCTGCCCCGGCAACATTTTCTAATAATATTTCAGTATTGCCTTCAGTCTCTTTTAAGACTCTATTTAAACCTTCAATAATTCTTAAAGTTCCTTTTTCTTCACCAGAGCCAGTATGACTGCCAGGATGAAATACTAAATATTCAGCACCAATTTTATCAGATCTTCTATAATCATCAATCAGCCCTTGAATAGATTTTTCCCATAAATCTTTCTTCGGAGAAGCTAGATTTATTAAATAAATTGAATGAACTACCACTGGGTTTATCTGATTAGATTCCCTGGAAACTTTAAAATCATTTATTAATTCATCACCTAAAGCGCTATTCTTCCAGCCTCTAGGGTTGTTAATAAATATCTGAACAGAATTACAACCGATATCTATTGCTCTCGAGATAGCTTTATCAATTCCACCGGCTATTGATACATGTTTGCCAAGTTTCATATAATTGACTCCTCTCAATTAATTAAAAAAACATAAACTAGAAAAAACTAGTTTATGTTTTTAGTTGTTATTTTATTTTAAACAAAATTACTCTTTGTCCTCTTCATCAAGCTCTTTTAAAGCCTTAACCCTTGATAGATTAATTCTATCCTGGTTATCTATTTTTATTACCTTTACTGGAACTTCATCACCGACGCTGACAATATCTTCAACTTTATCAACATGGTAATCAGCCAGTTCAGAAATATGAATTAATCCTTCTTTGCCAGGTAAAATTTCAGCAAAAGCTCCAAAGTTCATAATCTTTTTAACTGTACCTGTATAAATTTCTCCAACCTCTACATCTCTTGTTAAATCTTCAATCATCTTTTGGGCCTTTTCGCCGCCCTCTTGATCATTAGACATAACATAGACTGTACCGTCATCTTCTATATCAATTTTTGCACCGGTTTCATCAATTATTTTATTGATCATCTTTCCGCCTGGACCAATAACAAAACGGATTTTTTCAGGATCAATCTTCATTGTTTTAATAGCTGGTGCATTTGGTGATAGTTCAGGACGTGGTTCAGCAATAGCTTCAGACATTTTATCCAGGATATGGAGCCTTCCTTCTTTTGCCTGCTTTAAAGCATTTCTCATTATCTCTTTGGATATACCAGTAACTTTAATATCCATCTGTAAAGCTGTTATACCATTTTTTGTACCGGCAACTTTAAAGTCCATATCTCCTAGATGGTCTTCAAAACCCTGAATATCAGATAATATTGCTACATCATCATCTTCTTTTATTAAACCCATAGCAATACCACTAACAGGTGCTGAAATTGGAACACCGCCATCCATTAAAGCCATAATACTACCACAGATACTTGCCTGTGAAGAAGAACCATTAGATTCAAGAACTTCAGAAACAAGTCTGATTGTATATGGGAATTCTTCCTGACTGGGTAAAACAGGACTAATTGCTTTCTCTCCTAAATGGCCATGACCGATTTCTCTTCTGCCAGGTCCCCGCATCGGGCTTGTTTCTCCAACACAGAATGGTGGGAAATTATAATGATGCATAAATCTCTTAGTTTCATCATCACCAAGACCAAAAATAGTCTGTTCATCACTACTAGAACCCAATGTTAATACACTTAAAGCCTGGGTTTCACCTCTGGTGAATAAACCAGATCCATGTACTCTAGGAATCAGATCAATTTCAGTTGATATCGACCTTACTTCATCTAAATTACGACCATCAGGTCTTTTACCATTACTGATAACTTCTTCTCTAAAGACCTTTTTGGTAACATTGTCTAACTCATCTTTAATTAGGCCATCAAACTCTTCAGCCTGTTCTTCATCTAAAGTTTCCATGAATTCATCATAGACTTTATCTTTAACCTCGCTGATAGCATCTTCTCTTTCCTGCTTTAACTTAATAAAGACAGCATCTCTTAATTCAGCTTCAGCCATCTCAAATAATTGTTTCTTATATTCTTCCGGTAATTCTGGAGGAATATATTCCATTTTTTCTCTTCCAATTTCTTTACGCATTTCAATCTGCATTTTAGCAAGCTTCTTAATTTCTTCATGTGCTAAATCTAATGCATCTAAAAATATATCTTCAGATACTTCATTTGCAGATGCCTCAACCATCATAACTGCTTCCTCTGTTCCAGCAACTAAGAGATCAAGATCTGACTCTTCAGAAAGATCTTCATTAGGATTAATTTTTAGTTCTCCATCAATTAATCCAACTCTAACACCAGCAATTGGACCATCAAATGGTATATCTGAAATCATTAAAGCAGCAGATGCAGCATTCATTGCCACAACAGCTGGATCATTATCATCTTCAACTGCTAAAATAGTAGCAACAACCTGAATATCATGTCTAAATCCTTTAGGAAATAAAGGCCTTAAAGGACGATCAATCAATCTAGCATTTAATGTTGCCTGATCTCTTGGTCTCCCCTCTCTTCTAGTTACGCTACCAGGGATTTTACCAATAGCATAAATTCTCTCCTCATAATTAACCATTAAAGGCAGAAAATTTACTCCAGGACGAGGGTCTGACATAGTAGCAGTTACCAGAATTGATGTATCGCCATAAGTTGCCATTATTGACCCATTTGCCTGCTTTGCCATTTTGCCAGTTTCTAATTTTAATTTTGTACCATTAATCTCATGTTCCCAAGATTTTACCATAAATCAACCTCCTATTTTTAAAGACAGGGAGCGGTTATACCGCTCCCCAAATAAAATTATTTTCTTATTCCTAGACTGGATATCAACTCACGATATCTTTCAACTTCGTTATCCTGAAGATATCTTAACATTCTTTTTCTTCTACCTACCATTTTAAGTAGCCCTCTACGACTATGATTATCATTTTTGTGTTCTTTTAGATGTTCAGTTAATTCTTTAATTCTTGCAGTTAATAAAGCAATCTGAACTTCAGGAGAACCAGTATCTCCCTCTTCTCTCTGATATTCTTTGATAATTTCTTCTTTTCTTTCTTTACTTATCATTAATTCCACCTCCTCAATTTTTAATACTCCAGTAACCAAGACTTCGCTGGTGGTACGAAAATCCTAGTTACGGAAATCTTCTACCTAAATAATTTTAACATAAAAACTTTTTACTGTAAAGTACATCCTGATTAATCGCTTTAATTAAACTAGCTTCATCGTCAAATTTTTTTTCAGGCCGTATATATTTAACAAGACTAAATTCTAGTTTCTCACCATATAAATTTTTATTCAAATCAATAATAAAAATTTCTATTCTATATTCATCAACAGTAAAGGTTGGATTATGGCCAAAATTAGCAACCCCTCTTAATCTATTGCCATTATAATTGACATATCCAGCATACACTCCTTTAGCCGGTAAAACATAATCAGTATTTAATGATAAATTAGCAGTTGGAAAACCTAATTTCGAACCTCTAGCATCTCCATGAATAACTTCTCCAGCCATTGTATAATATCTCCCAAGTAAATTTTTGACTTCATCAATTTCACCTCTGGAGATTAAATGTCTGATCTTAGTACTAGAAATCTTTTCCCCGTGATTATTAACAATATTCAAAGGAGTAACAGAAAAGTCATATTTATTTCCCAGAGCTTTTAAATCCTCAATATTACCATTTCCACCTCTGCCAAAAGAAAAATCTTCACCAACTATTATATGTCCAATATTTAAAGATTTATGAAGTGTATTTTTAACAAATTCTTCAAAATCTTTTTTAGCAAATGATTTAGTGAATTCCTGACAGAAATAATACTCTACATTTAAGTCAGTTAACAATTTAATTTTTTGTTTAGGAGATGTTATAAAACCTGGAATATGACTTGATGATAAAACCTGTCTTGGGTGAGGTTCAAAAGAAAAAACAGCTGGTTCCAAATTATTTTTTTTAGCTATTTCTTTTGTTTTATTTATTACAGCCTGATGTCCCCGATGTATACCATCAAAACTACCTATGGCAATTGCAGTTCTTTGACCGTTAAATTCGTTGAATTCATTATTGTAGATAACTTTCATTCCTTAATTGACCTCCAGACCAAATTCAAACATTTTCTTCTATATTAAATACCTTATCAGGTTTTAGAACATACCTACCATCTTCAAAATCAACCTGACATATAGAAATAAATAAATCATCATCATATAAAATTACATCATCGTCTTTATTAAATTCATATCCATTCAAATTTAATAA
>SLSL01000268.1 GCA_007130465.1 Halanaerobiaceae bacterium
AATAATCAAAGAGGGCAGGCTGATAGCCTGTGATACAATGGCCGAAATTAAATCTAAATCAGACAGCAGTCTGGAAGATATCTTTATGGAGTTGACAGAAAGTGCATAAATTAAAATCTCTAATTATAATCCAATTAAAGGACTTTATCCGCAAATATACAAGTGGCCTGGGCATGAAAAATAAGTATTTCGGCAGAATTCTTTTGTTCGTCCTGGCCGGTGTTCTGGCAGTGCCGGCAACAACTTTATCAACTGTAATCTATGATTCCCTGGCTATTTTAGGCCAGGAAGAACTCCTGATTACCAGCATGTATTTAAATTCAGTTATATTTATGTTCATATTTGGATTCCCGTTTATTATTTCAGTCTTCTTCTTTGCCCGGGATTCCCATTTTCTGGCCTCGCTGCCGATAACAGAGGATAGCCTGGTCATATCCAAACTTGCTACTGTCTATATCTATCTGCTGGTGGTAAGCACCTTAATTCTAGGTCCTGCCCTGGTAGTCTATTTAATAAATAGCGGTATAAGTCTGCAACTTATTCTGATGGCAATAATAGCTCTAATTATGACACCGCTAATCCCTCTGCTAATATCATCTATAATTATTCTGCCCTTTGGCAATATTTTTAGCCGGAGCGGCCACAGAAAGATGCTGGTTACGGCTTTCAATCTTATATTTTTAGCTGGAATCCTGGGGTTTCAACTCTTCTTCGGTAGCTATTTTGAAGACCCTGAAATGGTCCAGGAGCTTCTAGCCCAGGGCGGATTGGTTGAAATTATTGGGATGAACTTTCCGCCTAGTATCTGGATAACCAGAGCTTTCACCGGATCCTTGACTGCTGCCGGTAAATTTTTAGGCCTAAACCTGTTGCTTGTCTTTATCCTCAGATTTACCGCCAGATTATTCTTCCGTCGCTCACTCCTGGCCTTTGCCCAGGAAGGGGGCATCAGCAATAGGAAGATCTATTTCAAAGCAAGAAGCAGGAGAACCCAGTTAATCCGGAGAAATATATTAATAATTTTAAAGGAACCGATCTTTTTGATGAATAATGGAATCGTCTTAATAGCCCCAATTTTTATAATCGCCATTCTCCTTTTCCAGGGCGATTATTCACTGGCAATGTTAGGTTCACAGGAACTGGAACCATACAGACTGCTGATGCTCTCATTATTTCTGGTTTCTCCAGCAATTATGGGAAATATCTCGGCAACAGCAATAACCAGAGAAGGCCAGTCGTTCTGGGAGACCAGGGTCATGCCGATCTCGGCAGCAGAAAATATTAAATACCGGATTCTGACTACTTTTATCTTAAGCTCAATCTCGACTTTGGCATTTCTTGTTCTGGCCCTGTTTATCATCCCATTTTCACCAGGACTATATGGAATGGCAATAGCCTTTAGCCTGATTCTGACCCTGCTTTTGGCCCATGTAGATATAGTAATTAATATTTTCAGGCCCCATCTGAACTGGACAAACCCAACTTCAGCAGTTAAGAATAATTTAAATGTTATCTTCTCGCTGTTGATCAGGGCAGTCCTGGGATTGGTCTTTTACCTGATCTACCTGATCGCCCCTGGCCTTTTTGCCGGTGGAAACAATCTAGTCCTGGTCTCGACAATCATCTTTGCCGGGATTTTTCTCTTGCTTCGTTTTTATGTCTACAGCCAGGGAGTTGAAAAGTTTGAGAAAATCTCGATATAAATGGCCAGTTGACAGGCTATGCCTTTTTAAGACAGTATTTAAATAGGGTTCTAAAATTAAGATTTAGGAGGAGAAAGTTATGCCAGATAAATTAAATGATCAGTTATTTGAAAAAACCCTGGAGAAAATGGCAAGTAAAAAGAATGTCTTTGGTGCTATTTTTGCTGTAGAAAGTGGCGATTCATCGATTTCCTGGCAAGGGGCTGGAGGTAACCTTAAACCAGATGATAAGTACTTTATTGCCAGTGTCACTAAATTATATGTGACAGCTGTAATGTTAATATTAAGGGAGAGAGGAGATTTAAGCTTTGAAGATAAGATAACTAAATTCTTTCCTGAAGATATGCTTGCCGGTATTCATAAACTCAATGGCGTCGATTACACTAAGGAGATTACTATTGCCCATTTGCTCAGTAATACTTCAGGCCTGCCAGATTACTTTTATTACCAAAAACCAAAAGGTGAGGCAGCTTCTGGCCTGCTGGCCGGCGATGATGAGCCGTGGCCATTAGATAAAGTGATTGATCAGGTAAAATCCCTAAAGCCTAAGTTCAAACCAGGCCAGAAAGGCAAAGTCAATTATTCAGATACCAATTATCAGCTGTTAGGGGCTATTATTGAAAATGTAACCGGTAGCCCGATAGCTGATGTCTTTAATGATTTAATTTTTAAACCCCTTGATCTGGAAAAGACCTATGCCTATACTGATATTAATGATACAACTCCGGTGCCATTTTATTATAAAACTAAAATAATTCATGCTCCCAATTACATGGCTTCAGTAACTGCCGAAGGTGGCATTGTTTCTTCAGCAGCTGAAACTATGGAATTTTTAAAGGCTTTTTTTAACGGCTTCTTCTTTCCTGAAGAATTAATCGGGGAGCTGAAATCTAACTGGAAAATGAATTACTTTCCTGGCCAGTTTTACTTTGGCCTGGGCTTAGAAAAACTCTGGACTCCAAAGTTTTTAACATCTATGAAATCTATAGGTGAAGTTCTCGGGTTCTGGGGTCAGACCGGTTCTTTTGCTTTTTATAATCCAGATAGCAACCTTTATTTTACTGGAACAGTAAACCAGGCCAGTGGCATGGCCCATAGTGCCGCATACAAAGCCATGGTTAAGATTATTACTTCTAGTTGAGATCCAAAATATAATCAACAAGTGGATTGTTTAACTTCAGAATTCATTTAAAAATAACCTGGCAAATTAATTAAAAGGGCATAAACCTTGAGGGGGCAAAATTGAATATAAAAAAAGAAAGATTTTTAATAATTGTTTTTATAACTATTGCACTTTTAAAAGGGATTTAGAATTATTTGAAATGAAGCCTGAATAAACAAATAAAATCTAGGAAGTGAAGAAATGGATATAAATATCAGTTTAGAAGTAGAGAGGTGGTCAGAATTAAACAATCAAAAACTAAAAAAAATAATAAAAACACCATTCTCATACCCTTTGGGTTTTCCTATAGGCCTATAAAAAAGCTTGCACTGATTAACTTTGAGAAAGACCCGGATAGCAAGTATATTGCCCTGGAACCCCAATATCTTTCTGGCGATCATTCTGGTCAGGGATTTAGAGTCATTGCCTATCGGAAAGATGGCTATGTTGATGTATATGATGGCCTAAACCTCCAGGATGATAATGATGATAGCTTCGATGTTACCGGCAAAGGTCTTAAAGAGCGTAAAAAAGTAGCAATGGAGAATTCCTCCTTTAAAAAAGTAGATGGCTGCTTAAATTTAACTTTTCAGTTTAAAGATAAGTATGAAAGGCAGATATCATTAAAGATTTCAGAGCAGACAAAGAAGAAGACATCTGGAGTAAATCTTTTAGCTCCAGTCGGCTCAACAACAGATAATCCTTCTTATCTGCCATTATTTTTTCTTTATGATTTTGATTTTATCCGAAAAAGCAAGACTGACTTAGAGCTTAAAATTGACGGTAAAGCTCATAAACTGGATACTTTTCCTTATCCTTTTCCTAAAGACTTTCAGTGGCGCTATTATACCCGATATAGTCAGGATTGCCAGATAATTGAATTTGCAAATGCTGGCCAGAAAAAGCTTCAGGAGCATGAATTAATAAATAATATAGTATCTATTAATGATAATAAATTCATGTTTTCTGCAGACAATAACCTAAATAAAATGGAACATGAGGATGGGGAACATCATTTTTCTGTAGAATTCAACCCAGGTATGCCTGATATCCGCAGTTTAGAGGAAAAAAACAGATATAATGGAAGCCTTAAAATTAATTCTGACCCAGCAATGGGTTCTATTTCTGGATATTACTGGCTTAATAGAGATGGGAAGAAAGTAGAAATAGAGATGAATATGAGTGCTGGCTGGTCACCAGTTCCTGATTCATATTTTACAAAATTAATGTTCGGTAAAAAATCAGTCTTTTGCAACTGGTTTAAAAATTATTATTACAATCAAAGGATTGACTTGACGACTTTAGAGAGTTTATCAGTCTGGGAGAATAAAAATATTAAATAGAAAGAGTTGATTTTAATGGATAATTTGCCTTTAATTATCAATAGGTTTTTAAGTTATCTGCCTGCAATTATTGGTGGGATTCTTGCAGTTTATTTATACAGAAGATATAAAACTAAAGAAGAGAGAGAAAAATAATTAGTTTATGAGAGGGAAATGAGTAAATGCAGAAATTTGAAAGGTTTATAGTCTATCCTTTATTGATCATGGCCTTGTTTTATAGTTTATCAGGAGCACAAATAACCACAGCTACAGAGAATGTTATTGATAAGTTAATTGTTAGAAAGATATCAGTTGTAAATGATGCTGGAGAAGAAGTAATTAACATTAAAAGTATTGCCAGTCTCCTCCTGGCAGAAGCAGATAAATTTGTTGGAGAATTAGATAATTACGGAGGGATTTATCTTTATACTGGCAGTGAGGATACTAAAAATTTATATCAGCACCTTGGATATCAGTTAATTGATCAGAAGGAAAATAACCATCTGGTAGTTTACCATATGTTTAAACCAGTTTAAAAAATCTTTATTATTTAAAAAAGGAGTGGTACTATGAATTTTTGCTGGACAACTTTAAATGTAAATGATCTAGAAGAATCACTGGAATTTTATCAGGAGATAGTTGGCCTAAAAATAGCCAGAAAGTTTGCGGCTGGCCCAGACAGAGAGATTGCTTTTTTAGGAGATGGTCAGACAAAAGTTGAACTGGTAGATGATAAAAACAGAGAGCCAGTCAATATTGGTGAGGATATTTCTTTAGGTTTTGAAGTTGACTCTGTTTCTGAAAAGATTGATTTTATTAAAGAAAACGGGATTGCTATCCATAGTGGTCCTTTTGAGCCTAATCCAAATATTAAATTCTTCTTCATCCAGGACCCAAATGGTTTAAAGATTCAGTTTGTAGAAAATATTGATTAATCAGTTACAAGTACTTCCGCCGCTAGAGGAGTTTTAAATGGTTAATATTATTTTATTGCCTTATTTTTAAGTACAGGGGGTTATGGACTACTGGCTTTATTCATTCCCCTAATCTACCATTAGCAATATCTTAACACATCATCATAATTAATCTATACCCAAAACTGACCACAACCCAGGCCCGTTTTTCGCCCTTCCTGCTTTAGAGTGGCGGCTAAATATTCTCTATAATCATAATTTGTCTTAAAAATTTCATAGTTAATTCCTCTCTGTAATAATAAGCTAATACTCGAATATATGTGTAAATATTTCAATATAGAAATTGGTAGCTAACAAGAATAATTTTAGCTGGCATAATTACTCAATAAGACTAATAATAATTTTTTCACAAAATCCAGGATTACTATTGCAAATAATTTAAATCTGTGATTAAATTAGAAGAGATGGAAATAAATATAAAATGAAGGGAATAAAATGAAATCTACAGGAATTGTAAGAAACGTTGATGATCTTGGCAGAGTTGTAATCCAATAGAGTTAAGAAAGACAATGGATTTAGATATTAAAGATCTAATAAAGTTTTTCATAGATGAAGATAATATTATATTAAGAAGTTATAATACAGGCTGTCAATTCTGTGGAAGTGAAAATAATAAAATTTATTATAAAGATAAATTTGTCTGTGAATCATGTATTGAAAAGTTAAGAGCTTAAGCTATTTTAAGAAATATAAGGGGGGGATTATTGATGTGATAAATAAAGTTAGAGGAATCTAATAGCAGTAGAATTAATTAATAAAGGGGACCACCTCTCCGGTGTCTTGTTGTTTTATCGCTTAAACTTGATAATGATTATTAAATATTAGGAGGCTAATAATGAATAAGAGCAAATTTGAAAAAATGAAACCTAAGGTAGAGAAAGCAATGTTAATTTCTAAAGAGTGCGAAGAAAATTCAACAGATGAAAGAATTTGCAGTGGCCAGAATGACTTAGAAGATATCATGGCAGAAAATCTAGCAACTTTAGAATTAAAAAATTATTTGATGGATCTAGATTATGAAGAACTAAAAATCATGCAATCATTCATGTTAACTGGAAGAGAAGTTAATCATAAATTAAATGTATTTGATGGTGTAGATATTAAAGATATTGAAGATATTGAAGATATTAAAGATATGTTTGCAAGTTTTTCGGATAAGCCTGATCATGCAAGTAAGACAGATCTTGTTGGTTACATGGTAGGTAAATCACCATTTAGTGAATATATCTATCTCGGATTAGAAGCATATAAAGAGATTAATGAATAAATTATCAAACAGACTGGCATACCTGAGAAAGAAAAAGGGAATTACCTTAAAAGAGATGTCCCGGGATTTAGGAAGTATTAAAGAAGCATCACTTTCAAGGTATGAGCACGGTCGCAGAGAGCCAAAGCTGGATACATTAATCAAAATCGCTAATTATTTCGACTGCAGTGTAGATTACCTTTTAGGCAGAACAGATCAGAAGCATAATATAGAAAAATCGAATAATTTTAGTTTTCTCTGGATGAGTGATTGATCCAGGCAAGATTACGTTTATAGAAATTGTATTATAGATA
>SLSL01000020.1 GCA_007130465.1 Halanaerobiaceae bacterium
ATTAAATCAGTACAGTCAAATCTTTTCTTGTTTAGCTGAATTGCCTCATTATCTCCTCTGGCAAGAAAAAGGAGATGTTCAACCAGCATCTTCATGTTCTCAGTTTCACTCTTAATAGCATATATAGCTTCCTGCAAAGTCTTTTCATCGTGCTTGCCCCAACGATCTATAATACCTGCATAACCCTGTATTACTGAGATAGGTGTTCTCAACTCATGAGAAGCATCTGAGACAAAACGGATCTGGGACTGATAGGCCTGATTAATACGTCTTAACATATCATTTATTGCATAGGCCAGAGACTTTAACTCGTCCTGGGCTCCATCAACTGAAATCTGATAATCTAGTTTTTCAGCATCGATACTACTGATAGCTCCGGCAAGATCTTTGATTTTATCATCAGGTGTTGATGAACTTAAATCAGCTATTTCAGCCTGGAGTTTCTTTGCCTTTTCAGCCATATCTGAGAGTGGTTTTAATGTCTCCCTGATCATCCTATTATTCTTTCTAATCCTGCCTGATATATAAAAAAGTTCTCCACCCAGAAGCATAATAACTAAATATAATAAGAACTTAAGATCATATCCTATAGAATAACTGACAAGCTGATAGCCTGTCTCAGTTGGTATTGCTATTTGATAACTGATAGCTTCTATCTGCTCAACTGGCAGACCTGAAATTGGACCTCTTAAGCTAGCTGTATTAATACCCCGGCCATTACTATGACCTGAGATAGGAAGCCAGCCCTGAATAAAACCTGGCAGTACAAAATAATCCATTTCTCCACCTACAAATTCTATCTGGTAACCAAAAACTTCTCCCCCATCAGCTAGCATCTCCTGCAATTCTCGGCTATTCAAAATATCTACTACCCCTGATTCAGCCTGCCAAATTATAATTCCGGCAGATATAAAAAATAAAATAATATTAATTGTCATAAAAGCAAAAAATAAACCTAATAAAATCCTGACATTTAATTTCAAGGCCATAGATGATTTGATTTTACCTGAAAGTCCTGAAACTTTAACTTTTACATCACCTTTATTCTTCATCTCTAATCACATACCCGACACCACGAACTGTCTTTATTAGATTTAAACCAAAGGGCTCTTCTAATTTCGAGCGGAGATAACGAACATAAACATCAACTGAATTAGTCTCACCAACATAATCAAAACCCCAGATACGGTCAAGCAATGTCGTTCTTTCCATTACTATATTTTTATTTTGAAGCAAAAACTCAAGTAGATCAAATTCTTTCCTGGTCAGTTCAACTAATTGGCCATCAACCTTCACCTCTCGACTGGCAGAATTCAGTCTCAATCTATCTGCATCTAAAATATTATTAGCCTTATCATTATTTGATATATTCTTTCTTAAGCCAACCCGGATCCTGGCCAGAAGTTCTTCTATAGCAAAGGGCTTGGTTATATAGTCGTCAGCACCGCCATCAAGACCTGTAACCTTATCAACAACAGCATCCCTGGCAGTCAGCAGAATAACTGGTATATCCGATGCCTGTCGAATTCTCCTTAAAACTTCAATTCCATTTAAAGCAGGCAGCATTATATCCAGTAATATAAGGTCAAAGGAACTGGCTTCAAACAAAGCCAGTCCCTCTCTCCCATCCACTGCTTTAAATACTTCATAACCCTCATGTTCTAATTCAAGTTCTATAAAACGAGCCAGTTTTTCCTCATCTTCAATTATTAGTATTTTCTCCATTATGATTTTCTCCCTTATCTTTTTTGCTATCTTTAGAGAATTTACCAGCAGCATCAGTCATTGAATCAACAGCCTGTTTAGTTGCATCTGAAACTGAGTCCATTGCCTTATTAACTTTAGTTTCATCTAAATCTGGGCCACCTAAATTATAGCGGTATCCAAAAACAAGACCAATAACTAATGCCGGTATAACAATCCAGAAGGCAAAGAATAATAATAGTGCAAAGGCAGTCAGAGGAATCTCAAGAATCAAATTATCATCTTTAATAATCTTAAAGTAATTAGTATTACCCTTTTTGATTATCTTGCCAAGCCAGCCCATTATATTCTTTAAAGTTTCTGTAAAGTTTGATCCCCTGGCTTTATCTTCAGACCTGTTTTCAGTATTTTTTACAACCTCTTCTTCTTGCTCCTTGCCTGATGACTTATAATAGCCTTTAGCTTTCGGCTCTTTTATTTTGCCCTCTTTTTCAAGATTAACTACTGCTTCTAATAAATCACCATCAGTTTTCTCCAGTTCCTTCTTTGCTTCTTCGTAAGAAATACCTGCATACTCTCTTAATTTTTCCACTTTCTCAAATGTTATCACTATGATAACCTCCTTATTTTGTTTGATAGCCTAATGATAACACCGAGAAATTTAAAACCAATTTAAATAAGATTAAAATCAGATTAAAATCAGACTAACTTTTAAAATTATTTAAACATATCATTTTTAATTTCTTCATACTTAATCATTTCAAAACTTTTATCCCATATTACCTGCTGTAACTCCTTATCATAGGCAATTCCAGCTGGTTTGCTCTTCTTTTTATTTATATAATAATTTCCTGTCTCAGCTTCTACTTCATTTGAATCAGCAAGATATACTGGAGTTTCTCTACCTCTTTCTACAGGAGAGCCTCCTAAACTCCAGCCTTTTCTTAGAAGTTTAGTATCAATCACGCCTGGATCAAGACAGTTAACCAAAATTTTATCCTTATAAAGGTCAGCCAATTTAAAGGTAAATAAGATCATGCTCAATTTGGAATCGGTGTAAGCTTTCATCCCATCATAATTATCTGGATACCATACATCTTCAAGAGCAATCTTACTGGAATGACTAATGGAGCTAACATTAATTATCCGAGAATATTCTCCTACCTCTATTAAGTTAAGGAGCAGACCTGTTAGAATAAAATGGGCATGATAGTTAACTGCAATTGTCTTTTCAATGCCTTCTCTGCTAAATTCTAAACTTTCTTTGTAAATGCCGGCATTATTGATTAAAACATCTATTTTATCGTGTCTGGATTTAATTCTATTTGCCATTTCATATATTTCTAACTGTGATTCAAAATCTGCAATCTCAATACTATAATTTAATTTATTATTTATCTTATTTAGCTCTACTATAAGCTTTTCAGCTTTTTCTTTATTTCTCCCATGAATGATTAAATCATAATTGCGTCGAGCTAATTCCTTTGCTATTTCTTTGCCAATTCCATCAGTAGCTCCTGTAATAATAGCTTTTTTCATAACTTTTTATAACCTCCTTGCTAATGCAATACCTTAGCCATAAATAAACAGGGCTCTTCTTCACTCCAGAGTTCTGGCATCTCTTCAAGGGGATAAAACCCCAATGCTCTATAAAAAGCTCTGGTCTTCTTATAATACTTATCAGGTTTAGAGCCACTTAGAGTCTTAACTGTTAAAAATTTTTTATTATTCTTCATTAATCTTTCAATAGCAGTTTCAATCAATCTTTTACCTATTCCTTTATTATGAAACTCCTCCAATATCCCCAAAACATAAATTTCACCTGTAAACTGATTATGGTCTTTAACTGAAATAAAGCCTATAGGTATATCCCCAACTTGAGCAGATAAAAAATACTCTTTCCTTACTCCTCTGGCATACTCTCTGTTAGCATCTTCATTGCCAAACCAGTCATCTAGATTGTTTATTATACTAAAGCAAATTTCAGTTTTTTGCTCAGGATCATCTATTACTTTATAATTAACTTCCTCCGTTTTCATGTAATTACCTCCAAAACAATCTCAAATTATATCCCTATAAGCCTCTAAAATCTCTGGAACAAATTCTTCAAAAGTATTATAATCATCTCTACTGGCAAGATATTTCTCTATCATCTCAACAGTTATCTCTGTTAAATGAAAGTCCCTACTAATATGATGTTCCAATTCTTCCTGATAATATTGCTCACCGTATAATTCTCCTGAAGCAACAGTTGTAACACCTCTTAAAACCTGTTCTCTGAAAAAAATCATCGGCGAACTATAAGCCTGTGACCTCATGGAATCTTCAACTTTATAAAAGTGATCTGTTAAATGCTCTATGATATAATCACTATGAGCCTCAACTGCTGAATCTATAAAGGAATGGCCCCATTCATGGAGGGTTAATTGATTGAAACTAATCCCAGTTGGAAATTCAGGCTCTGCCTGACTGGCTCCCTTTTCTCTAACAATCTGATAAAATTGATAGCTACCATCTGGCAGCTCAACTGAAGGCCCATAACCTCCTCCTGGAAACATTGCTGGAGTGAGAATAGTATAATATTCATTCTCTGTATCTATACCAGTAAATTCAGATAGCCAATTAATCTTACGACCAGCATCAAAACTTTCCATTGCATTCTCAAGATATACATTGAAATCATCTCTATATTGATTAAAAAATCTTGCAAATTCTAGCTCTTCAGCTAAATCAATTAAAGCCAGGCGAAAATCTTCTAAAATCTTTTGACCATCTGAACCAAACATTTTAGTAAAAAAGTTATTTGGTTCAGCTCTACCGATTAAATAATCACTAAATTCTGCTTTAGCCTCAAGATCTGGAAGTGGCCCTAAAGTTACTATAAAACCAAGAGGAGCATCAAAGGTGAAACCTCTATCTGTTAATCTCTGGGCAATCTTAACAGCTTCATGATCTTTATAATCTTTAAAGAAATCCTGAAGTTCCTGGAAATAATAATTGCCATCGGCTTCAGGACCTACTCCTCTACGCTCAATCCAGGTTGTATGTGATAATACCCCGGCTAATAGTTCAACTTCAGGTGTTATCTGGGTATATACTCCAGCTGGCAGCCCTTCATAATTAACTGGACTGTATTCACCTGCCTGAATTAATGGGCTAAATATTATTGAAAATATTAAAAATATAATTAAAAGAAATAATTTCAATTTTGATCTCAATTGAACTCACCCTTTTGATTAATTTTTATAAAGGCCTTCATACCTAATTCTTCAAAAGGCTCAAAACCAACTACCCTATAAAATCCCTCTGTCTTTTTATTTGATTTTGTTAATAAAATTCTGCCTAAAAAACTACAATTCCTACAGTCACTTAAAATTATAAACCATATAATCAGCTATTGGCTCATAACCGATCTTCTTATAAATACTATTTGAAATCGGATTGGCCAAGTCTGTAAATAAACAGCAATATTTATATCCTTCATTGAGTAACTCTTGACTTAACTTTGCAACTGTTGAGGTTGCATAGCCATTTCCTCTATACTCTTCAGGAGTATAAACAAAATTCACTGCAACTGCATTTTTAGTATTTCTGGCCCTGGCAGCAACAGAAACTAATTTACCATCTTTTTCCCATCCGTAATAATTGCCTGCCTCAATAGCCTTTTTAACATGTTTTTTAGCCTTCTCCTCCTCCAGCTCTTTAGATAAACTTTCCTGGCAGAAATCAATATACCACTCTTTAATTATTTCTAAATCAGTTAATTGAACTTCCCGGAACTTTCCTGAAGATATTTTAACCTGATTAAGTTTTGATAATTTAAATATCCTCTGAGACATAAAGAGTTCAGCCTCTAATCCTGTCTGACTAAGCCACTTGTTTTTGAATTTTTCAACAATTTTTTTATCTCCAATAACCCCCGGAATATCTATTGAATTAGTTAATAGATAATCAATTAAGACTTTAATTGCCTCGTCTAATTTATTGTTATCATCACCAACAATTATCAAATTTTTAGGTGGTGTCATAATCGCCAGTAATATATTGTTATTCTTATCTATAACTCTGCTTAAAAACAAGTCTTTCTTTTTAACATCTTTATCACCTTTTAATGAATATAATATTCCGATTGGAAGATTGTTTTTTACTTCATTTCTTAATAGATCTTCTTCTACATCCTTTAAATATAATTTTATGTTATTATATTTTGTGATTTCCATGATTAGCTCCTTTATTTTAATAATGCCATCACCAGATAACAAAACTTAAGCTAAACCAAATTGTTTTTTTGTACTTAATCTAAAATGTCTCTCAACCAACTTTATATTTTCTTCAATTGTTCTCTTTCCATCGACATCAATAACTTTATAACCAAGATCCTTAGCCTGTTTTTTAACTTTTCTTCCAAAATGATGATCTCTATCCATCCAATTCTTAAAAGCTGTTTCAGGCTGATTGCACTGTTCTAAAATTCCATCTTTAAAATTCCTTTTTGAATAATGTTTAATTTGAAACTTTTTTGATGGTATTAAGTAGATAACTCTATTTTTATCCAAATTTAAATTTTTTAAGAGTTCTGGCAAAAGAGCGGCACTTTCAAGTATAAACCTACTATCAATTTCAAATCTTCTAAGTTCATCTAAAATCATCGGAAATCTTTCTCGATAAAATTCAAATTCCTCTTCCACCTGTTTTTCAACTGAACGCATCCAGATTTCGTTCCAACTCATCTGAGACCATTTATACATAATAGGATGCTGTTCAGGGCTGGCTTTTCCTATATGCTCCTGTTCATAATCATCTATGTTAAGATATTCTAGATCATAATTTAATGATAGTTGTTCTGCAATAGTGCTCTTGCCACTGCAAGGAGAACCACCAATAAAATATGCATTATTTATAATCTTTATTAAATTAGTTTCAATCATTATATCACCTCAATATAGAAGAAATTATTTTTCTTCTTCTTTTATCATTATATCATAAA
>SLSL01000066.1 GCA_007130465.1 Halanaerobiaceae bacterium
ACTGTCACTTCTGTTGCAGCCCATACCCTCTATGAAAAGGCAGACCCCTATCATCTAACTGGGCCAGGTGGCGAAATCGATCTAACAGATACTGAATTTACAGCAATCAGCGCTAGAGAAGTTGAGGTTACAGGCAGCAAGTTCATTCCGGCTGAAACTTACACAATTAAGCTAGAAGGAGCAGAACTAGCCGGTTACCGGACAATCTCCCTGGCAGGAGTCAGAGATCCTATAATGATTTCTCAGCTAGATGATATCCTGGACAGCATCAGAGCCATGGTCAGAGATAATTTCGATTATCTCAGCGAAGATGATTACCAGCTTATCTTTAAGAAATATGGCCAGGATGGCGTCATGGGAGATCTAGAACCAAATCGTAACCAGCCAGCCAATTATGAACTGGGCCTGGTTATTGAAGCCATAGCCAAAACCCAGGAACTTGCCGACACTATCTGCAGCTTTACCCGTTCAAGCCTTCTCCATTATGGCTATAAAGGCCGGAAGGCAACAGCAGGCAACTTAGCCTTTCCATATTCTCCTTCAGATTTCAAAGGCGGCGAAGTTTACAGCTTTAGCCTCCATCATCTCCTGGAAGTAGATGACCCAATCAAACCATTTAAATCTGAAACCAGAGAATTTAAGGGAGGTAATTAAGATGGCCCAGAAATTAATCGAGCTAGCAGATGTAGTTAGAAGCAAGAATGCCGGCCCCTATGAACTGACCATTGATATCATCTTTGATAATATCGAAGATTACAATCTGGTCAAAGAAAAAGCAGTTATCACCAGAGAGAAAATAGCTGAACTCTATCAGGTCCCCCTGGCAGATGTCAAAGATGTAATTCATTTTGAACCGGCCAGGGCAATTAAAGTAACTCTTAAGCGACCGATCCCTGCCGGCTCACCAGGAGAGCGAGATGTATATGGCGCCCAGCAGCATGCTCCTCTTCTCGACTTAGAATTATAATTCTTCTCAAAATGTGATATGATAAGAAGAGGAGTTGATCAATAAATGATAGATAGTTTTGCCCATTCAGTTTACTATGCACCTAGAGGAAAAGATAGAATCCTCTTTTTAGGAAATAATATATCCCAGATGCATCTTCATGCCAACGATCGCCTGATTGGCCTGATTGGAGATGCCGGCGCTGGAAAATCACTTCTCATCAAAGGGATGTTTCCAGGTTTAACCCTGACCAATGATGATGAAGGTATCAATGCCAGACCATTACCGGTTCTCGACGATTACGAAGAAAATCATTTTCAGTCCCATACATATCATGTCGATATCAGGTTTGAGACAGCCTTTACCCAGCCCTGGCAACTTGCTGAGGCGATAGAAAAGGCAGTCATGAAAGGCCGCCGGGTCATAATTGAACATTTTAACCTAATCGAGCCCCACCTTTCAATTGAACCTGAAGTATTGGTAGGGATTGGCGAGGAAGTTCTGGTTACCAGGCCAGGAGTCTTTGGCCCGACTGCAGAAGAAGTCAGCAAGATCGTCTTTAAATCGATTAAATTTCGCCGGATGGCCCATACAGCAGAAGACCTAACAGCCCTGGTAATTGAAAATAGAGGCTATATGCGACCGCCACTCCACAGTGATGTCAAAAGCGGCTTCGTGCTTCAGTTCGATCAGCAGCCTGATTTTTCTATTAAAGATATAGAGGCCGAAGTCAAAGAAATGATCGCTGAAAATCATAAAGTCAACTATCTCGATGACGAACATATCAAAATTGGAGATTATAAATATGTCTGTACCGGCCCTAGAATTCATATGAATCGGACAGGAGATGTTGAAGGCTTTCAGCTAATTTCTGATTTTAAAGTCGATCCAAGAACTGGATTTTTCTTAATGGCAGGTCTTGTCGGTAATGAACGGAGCCAGTTCCAGCTCAGCAGAATTTAATAAATCAAATAATATTTGTAGCAACTAGAAAGGTGATAACTTATGTCCTATCAAAGAATTAATCGACAATATGACCAGCTCAGGCCGGTAGAAATAGAAAGGAATTACACAAAGTATGCCGAAGGTTCAGTCCTTATTTCAACTGGCGATACAAAGGTTATCTGCACAGCTTCAGTTGAAGATAGCATCCCCTATTTTTTAAGAGGCCAGAATCAAGGCTGGCTGACAGCAGAATATTCAATGTTGCCCAGGGCAACCCAGAACCGGACAATTAGAGCAGCCGCCAAGGGGAAAATAGGTGGCAGAACAAAAGAAATTCAGCGACTTATTGGCCGTTCCCTAAGGGCAGTAGTCAATCTCGATAAATTAGGAGAGAGAACTATCTGGGTAGATTGCGATGTCATTCAGGCAGATGGCGGAACCAGAACAGCTTCAATCACCGGGGCCTTTGTTGCCCTCATGGATAGTATTAACTATCTCCTGGAAACAGAAAAGATAAAAGAGTCGCCAGTCGAAGAATTTATTGCCGCCACCAGTATTGGTATCGTCAATGATAAGGCCCTCCTTGATCTTAAATATCAGGAAGATAGCCAGGCCCAGGTCGATCTCAATCTGGTCATGACAGAATCAGGCCGGCTCATTGAAGTTCAGGGCACAGCAGAAGAGACACCCTATACCAGAAAGCAGCTCAATAGAATGTTGGACCTAGGTGAGAGAGGCATAGAAGAACTTATCAAAATCCAAAAAGAAGCTCTAGGAGTTTAAATCATGAGAAAACTATTGATTTCAACAGGGAACAAAGATAAAATAATTGAAATAAGAGATGAATATAAAGATTTAGAATATGAGATAGTTTCACCGGACCAGCTCGGTCTTGATCTCAATGTCGAGGAGACAGGCTCTACCCTGGAGGAAAATGCCCTGCTTAAAGCCAGAGCCGGAGCTGAAGCCAGCAACCTGCTGACATTGGCCGATGATACCGGTTTAGAGGTAGATGCCTTAGATGGCAGGCCAGGTATCTATTCAGCTCGTTTTGCCGGGGAAGAGGCAACCTATCAAGATAATAATCAGAAGCTACTTGAATTACTTAGAAATTACCCAGAAGAAGAAAGAACAGCCTGCTTTGTTACTATAGCAGCGCTGGTCGATCCGGCCACCGGCAGGGAGGAGACAGTTAGAGGCATCTGCCGGGGCAGGATCATTTCAGAGTACCGGGGAGACAATGGTTTTGGCTACGATCCAATCTTTTATCTTCCTGAAAAAGGCAGAACTTTTGCCGAGTTGACCACAGAAGAAAAGAACAGAATTTCCCATCGGGCCAACGCCTTAAAGAAGATGAAAAAAATCCTTGATAATTGGAATTAATCCTTGACAAATCCTATTCTATATTATAATATATACAGTGCAGGGTAACAGGGATTACTCAAATTGCCCTGAATTTTCTGCGCCTGTAGCTCAGCCTGGATAGAGCAACGGACTTCTAATCCGTAGGCCGCAGGTTCGAATCCTGCCAGGCGCACCATTTACTTTTACCAGTAAATATATATATATACAAGATTACCATGGTGGGCGTAGCTCAGTTGGCTAGAGCGCGGGATTGTGGATCCCGAGGCCGTGGGTTCAAGACCCATCGTCCACCCCATTTTTTTAAAAAAATATGTAAGAACTTTGGTCTTTCGAGGTAACTCGAAGGGCTTTTTTTATGTAAAAGACCTGAAATCTTCAGGAAAATTCTTCCATCAGAATTACAAAATATTTTCTTCTATAGGAATCCAACAGTTACCCGCCGGTTACCACCTCCGTTATTCTCCCCTTATTATATTATAAAACCAATATTTATATACTTAGTCTATATCTATTAAAATCAGATTACAATAACCTGCCTTTGCAAAAAAATATTTGCAGTTAGCGGATTTAAAATGTTAAAATCATATAGTAAGCAATGTTAAAATCATATAGTAAGCAATGCTAAAATCATATAGTAAGCATTGTTAATATAATATATTAAGCAATGTAAATAAGGTGGTGTAAATAAATGTTTTTATCAACCAGACAGGAAGCCAGTGAATTAAGTCATATCTTTAATATTAATTATGAGAATGATAATTACGTAATCGAAGTCAACCTCAATAATTATCAGCATCTTTATAACGACTGGGATGCTTCATCTATAAACCAGAAAGAACTAGCCCCAGAACTCTTTGATTTTATCGAAAGGGCCAGCAATGAAATCCCCTTAAATAAAAATCATGAGCTCTGGTTTTATCTGCCAGAAAAAAATCAGGATGAGAGAAAAGAAGCCAAGAGTAAAAAAGCAATAAAAAATAATTTCAAGATGGAGCTCTATTTCATTAAAAAGAAGCTCAATCGGATATACAGAAAAGCAGTAACCTATATCATGATGGGCATTATCTTTCTCCTGGCAGCCTATTTCCTGCCAGAATCAGCAGGCAATCAACTGCTTTACACATTATTTATGGAAGGTATCTTTATTGGAGGCTGGGTCTTCCTCTGGGAAGCCTTCTCACAGTTCT
Source organism: Halanaerobiaceae bacterium (assembly GCA_007130465.1). Lineage (GTDB taxonomy): Bacteria > Bacillota > Halanaerobiia > Halanaerobiales > Halarsenatibacteraceae > Halonatronomonas. The sequence continues at coordinate 4,444 of SLSL01000066.1, forward strand.
TCTTTGCCAGCCATGAGATTCGCAAAAGAAGAAAATATTATCAGCGATTCCTGAATTCCAGAGTCCAGTTTAAATACCAGGAGGTGGAAGACCAATCATAGGCCTACCTGAAATATTTATAATCCTAACTGTCCTATTTATGCTCTTCCTTCCAGCCCTGGTCATCTTCGTCCATACCAGAACAAAGAAGAAGGCCGAATCTAAAAAGAAAGAGAAAGATAAGCAAAAATCTAATTGACAATAATTGTTCTATACAAGGAGGCCCTTTATGCCTGATGTTATCACAATGGGAGAACTCCTAATCGATTTTATCCCATATGAGAAAGATTGTAAATTGAAAGATGTTAATAAATTTAGTAAAGCCGCAGGGGGAGCACCGGCCAATGTCGCCGCAGCTCTGGGCAGGATTGGTTGCTCAACCGGTTTTATCGGTATGATAGGTAAAGATTCCTTTGGCGATTTTTTGCTGGAAACAATGGCAGAGCAGGGAGTAAATATTCAACAGATAATCAGAACTGATGAGGCAATGACAACCCTGGCCTTTGTTTCCCTGCAGGCCGATGGAGAAAGGGACTTTGCCTTTTATCGAAAGCCTGGAGCTGATATGTTATTAAAACAGGATGAGATAGACCTTGATTATTTAAAATCAGCAGATATATTCCATTTTGGAACAATCTCCCTGACAGATGAACCTGTTCGCTCAACTACTAAATTTTTAGTTAAAAAAGCAAAAGAAAATGGCTCGTTAATTACTTTCGACCCTAACATAAGAATTCCTCTCTGGAACCATGAGCTTGATAAGCTAAAGCAAGAATATTTAAAAGTTCTACCTGATGTTGATCTATTAAAACTTAATATCGAAGAACTCAGAAAATTACATCCTGATCAGACTAGCAAGTTAGATGATCAGATTAATTTAGAAAACTTAAAAGCAGTCGCGAAGTCAATTTTTGCTCAGGGTCCTAAGTATATAGTTATTACTGACGGCAGCAATGGCTCATATTTTATAAGCGAAAATCATGCCTTTCATGCCAAGACTGAAAAGGTGAAAGCCCTTGATACAACAGGAGCTGGAGATGCCTTCATGGCAGGGATCCTATCAAAATTAATAGCTAAAGATAACTTAGAAGATCTAAACTGGGAGTCAGCATTAAAAAGAGCCAATAAATTTGGTGCTATAACCTGCAGCAGATATGGTGCGATCCCAGCTCTACCAGATAAAGACGATCTCGATTAAACATAAAACCCATTAGTAAACAAAAAAGCCCCAGCCTGAATCACATTAGAATCAGGTTGAGGCCATTTCTTATTTATATTACGTGTAACTTCATTAACGGCTAGGCTTGAAAACCTTATTAAACCAGGGTACAAATAGGTTCATTATAATAATTGCAAAAGTTGTACCTTCAGTGAAATGATATTCACCTGGTGTCTGCCAGCCATACCAGCGCATTAACATTATGATGATACCGATGCCAATACCAAAAGCGATCTGGCCTTTTGGAAATCTTGGTGAACTCATCGGGTCAGTTGCCATATAAAAAGCACCAAGCATTAAACTACCGGCAAAGAAATGGAATAATGGATTCTCACCAGCTATAAGTGCCAGCACAAAGACGGTACCCATTATACTTGCAGGAATCCGCCAGCGGGCATAATTTTTATAGATTAAAAAGAGTCCACCAGCCAATAGTAACAAGCCTGAAATTTCACCGATAGTTCCAGGAATAGTTCCCAGGAAATTATCTAAAATTGGTGTAAATTCTCCAGTATCTCTCATGATTTCCAGTGGTGTAGCGGCAGTAGTCATATCTACCGGGGTCCGCCAGGGTAGAATAGTATCTGGAAATGCAAATAAATAAAATAATCTACCAAAGATCGCTGGATTAAAGAGATTCTTGCCAAAACCTCCAAATAACTGTTTAGCAACTATAATACCAACAGCTGCAGAAATACCTAAAGCATATAAAGGCGTTGAAATAGAAACAGCCAGTGCCAGCAATAAACCAGTTACAGCAGCACTTCCGTCTTTAATTGTAACCTTCTGTCCGGTCAATTTTTGATAAATGGCCTCAGCCAGAACAGCTGAAGCAACACCGGTAATAATTAGCAAGAGAGCTTTTAAGCGGTATGCATAAATAGCATATAAAGCAGCAGGTGTTAAAGCCATTAACATACCGTACATCATCTTCATATATCTATTACCTCCTTTAAAGTTATAAAATTCCTTCGTTG
>SLSL01000009.1 GCA_007130465.1 Halanaerobiaceae bacterium
CCTGTAAGAGCATATCCCCCTGATCAAGTTCTCTTGAAATCAACATAGTAGTTACCCCTGTTTTATCATCACCATTAATAATAGCCTGGTGAATCGGACTGGCACCTCTATATCTAGGCAGTAGAGAAGCATGTAAATTAATTGGAGCCTTATTCGGGATATCCAGAACTTCCTGGGTGAATATCTGACCAAAGGCAACTACAACAAAATAATCAGCTCCAATTACCTCTAATTTCTCCTTAATATCATCCCTGTTTATATTAGGTACCTCCAGCAAATTTAAACCCAATTCTCTAGCTTTCTGGCCGACTGGAGTAGAAGATAACTTCTGACCTCTTCCTTTTTTCCTGGGAGGCTGAGTTACAACTAGTTCAATCTCAATTTCTTGATTCTTTTCAAGGCTAACCAGTGACGGCACTGAAAAATCTGGACTACCAAAAAATACAACTTTCATTTCTAACCCTCCATCCCTGCTAATTCAGCAGGATCAATCATCTTATCAATAAAAAGTACACCATCAAGATGGTCTATCTCATGCAGAATTACCCTGGCTGCCAGATCTGAAAATTCCCTTTCATATTTTTCTCCATAACGGTTGTAAGCAGTTAATTTTATCTTTTCTGGTCTGGCAACAAGACCATTCCTTTCAGGTATACTTAAACAACCCTCTTCTGCTATTTCTCTTCCTTCTTCATCAAAAACTTCAGGATTTATAATTTCAAGTAATTCCCCATTAACTTCAACTACGGCTGCTCTAAGTTGAACGCCAATCTGAGTTGCCGCTAATCCTAAACCTTCAGCATCATGCATAGTATCTATTAAATTAACAATTAAATTTTCAGTCTTCTCAGTAAATTTATCAACAGGTTTTGCTTTTGTTCTTAATACTGGGTCTCCAATTTTTCTAATAGGCAATACGGCCATTATAGCCACCTCCATTTTTTTACCATTACATTTAATTATAACATTGAGATAGGATCAACATCAACTGAAACATCTACTTTATTCGATATAATTTCATATATTTTACCCTTAATCTCTGGAAGATACTTTCTTCTTTCCTTAATTCCAGGAAAAAAACAGAGTATATGCCAGCGATATTTACCTCTTAACTTGCTGATCGCCGCTTCAACAGGGCCTAAATAATAGAATTCTTTATCATATTTATCCTCTAAAAATTCTTTTAACTTTCTAACCAGATTCATAATCAGACCCTCGGTTTCAGCCTTAAATAATATTCTAACCAATCTAGAAAATGGCGGATAAAACAATTTAGATCTTATCTCCAGCTCTTCTTCATAAAATACATCCCAGTCTGAAGATAATACAGCCTGAAGAGCATAATGAGATGGATTATAAGTCTGGACATATACCTGACCTTTTTTCTCCCCTCGCCCAGCCCTTCCAGAAACCTGAGTGATTAATTGAAATGTTCTTTCAGAAGACCTAAAGTCAGGAAGGTTTAACATTAAGTCTGTTCCTAAAACACCGACTAAAGTTATATTATGGAAATCATGACCTTTGGCAATCATCTGAGTTCCAACTAATATATCTATCTCTCCATTATCAACCTTATTTAATATTTCTTTATGAGAATTTTTCTTTCCAGTTGTATCAACATCCATCCTGGCAACAGCAGCTTCAGGAAATTTATTATTTATAACAGTCTCCAGACGCTCAGTTCCAGAACCAAAATCCTGGAGTAAATCACTGGAGCAGGCTGGGCATTTTTTCGGAACATGGACATGATAATCACAATAATGACATTGCAGTTTATTAATACCTTTATGATAGGTCAAAGTAATATCACAACTAGGACATTTAATTGCCTCGCCACATTCCTGGCATAATATAAAAGAAGCATAACCTCTGCGATTTAAAAATAGCATAACCTGTTCATTATTGGCTAACCGTTCTTTAATCGATTCAACTAGTTTATCACTCAATAACCCATAATTACCGGCTTCAATTTCAGCTCGCATATCAATCAAATCTATATCCGGCATAGCCCCATCCCCAGCCCGTTCCTTCAAAGTTAAATACTGATACTGTTCTTCCATGGCAAAATAATAACTTTCTAATGATGGAGTTGCTGAGCCTAAAACTACTGGGATCCCATTTTCTTTAGCTCTAATAACAGCAGCCCCGCGGGCATGATAATAAGGATTAGAGCCCTGTTTATAAGAATTTTCATGTTCTTCGTCTATTATTATTATACCAGGATTATTCAAAGGAGCAAAGATAGCAGACCTGGCACCAATAACAATCTCTGCCTCACCATGATATATCCTCTGCCATTCATCATATCTTTCTCCACCAGAGAGACGGCTATGAAGAACAGCTACCTTTTTCCCAAAATATGAATAAAAGAAGTCAACCATATAAGGAGTAAGAGAGATCTCAGGAACCAGCATTATTGCTCCCTGACCATTTTTAATCACTTTCTCGATTAATTTAAAATAAACTGCTGTTTTACCACTCCCAGTTACTCCATGGAGCAGGAATACTTTATTTAGATTGCCATCAAGAGATTTAGAAACCTCTCTAAAAGCTTGTTCCTGTTCTAGATTAAGCTCAAAATCAATCTTTTCATCCCTGCCTGCAATCTTATAGTCAGGTCTCCTCCTATTAATAACTTCTGTTCGCTCAACAAGTCCTTTCTCTTCCAATGAATAGAGAACATTTCTGGAAGTAGAAGCTATCTCAATCAGATCTGTTGCTTCTATAACTTCAATATCAGAATTAAGAAAAACCTGCAATATTCTGGACTGTGCTGGGGCTCTGCTTTTAATCTCATCTATCTTAGCAATTAAATCATCTTCATTTAATGAAACCTTATATCCTATCACTATCTTTTGAGAACCACCTGAACCATCAACTCCAGCAGGCAGTGCTGTTTTAAGTAAACTCAAAAAACTTGTTGAATAATAATCAGCAAGCAGCCTCAATGTTTCCAGCAATTCATTTGAAAATAATGGCCTTGGGTTAATTATTTTATTTATTTTTTTTACCTTGTTCTCATCAATATCTATCTCTGAAGAAAAACCGACTATATATCCATTAACATTTTTTCTACCAAAAGGAACTCTGACAGACTGACCAGGTTTATAATCACCAACAGTCTTTCCCTCTTCTGGTAAGTAAGAAAAAGTCCCTCGATCTCCAAGGTGAGGCACATCAACTATAATATCTATATAATTTTTGTTTAATTCTATCAAAATTATCACCTCACCATAAAATTAAGTCACATAGAAAAACCGAAGAATCAAGCATTATATTCTCCGGTTTAATCTCAATTATAATGAACTTTTTAATGCTTCAACCTTATCAATCTTTTCCCAGGGTAGGTCAAGTTCTGGTCTACCAAAATGACCATAACAGGCAACCTGCTGGAAAATCGGCTCAGTTAAATTTAAATTCTTAATAATACTCCCTGGCCTTAAGTCAAAATGCTTTTTAACCAATTCAGTTAAACGTTCCTCAGATACTTTTCCAGTTCCAAAAGTATCAACCATGATAGATAATGGTTTAGCCACTCCAATAGCATAGGATAGCTGAACCTCACATTTATCAGCCAATCCTGAAGCCACAATATTTTTAGCAACATAACGTGCAGCATAGGTAGCCGAACGATCGACTTTTGTGCCATCTTTCCCGGAGAAACAGCCACCCCCATGTCTGGCTACACCACCATATGTATCGACAATAATCTTTCTTCCAGTTAGCCCTGTATCACCATGAGGACCACCTATTACAAATCTGCCAGTTGGATTAATAAGATATTCTGTCTCTTCATCTAATAAATCTGCAGGAATCACTTTTTTTATAACATGTTTAATCAAATCTGCTTTTAAATCGACCAGCTTTTTATCAGGATGATGTTGAGCTGAAACTACAACTTTATCAACTCTTTTTGGTTTATCATCTTCATATTCAACTGTAACCTGAGTTTTACCATCAGGTCGCAAATAATCAAGTAATTTATTCTTCCTTACTTCAGCCAGTCGTTGAGCCAGTTTATGAGATAAAGTTATCGGTAAAGGCATAAGTTCTGGTGTCTCATTACAGGCATACCCAAACATTATACCCTGGTCTCCAGCACCTAATTCTTCTTCACCTGCTTCATCTTTTTCTCTGGACTCTAAAGCAGTATTGACTCCCTGGGCAATATCAGCTGACTGCTCATCAATAGCAGTTAATACCGCACAGGTTTCACCATCAAAACCATATTTAGCTCTATTATATCCAATATCAACAACTTTTTTCCTTGTAATATCGGTAATATCTACATAACAATCAGTAGTAATCTCACCTGAAACCAGAACAAGTCCTGTAGTAACAAAAGTTTCACAGGCAACCCTGGCATCAGGATCGCATTTTAAAATTTCATCTAAAATAGCATCAGATATCTGGTCGGCAACTTTGTCAGGATGTCCTTCAGTAACAGATTCAGATGTAAAAAAATGTTTTCCAGCCATAAAAATCTCCCTTCTAAGTAAAATACAAATACTTAAAATTTATTCTAGCATAGTGACAAATCTATGTCAATTAATTGCCACCTACTGACAGACTACCAATTAATAATGATGGTGAACCAATATGCCCACTGCCTGGTGAGCCCATTTCTAAATCATCACCTATTCCAATAACATCTTTTAAGAGCTCAATAAAGTTACCAGAAATAGTTATCTGCTCAACAGGTTTAATAATCTCTCCATCTTCAAGCAAAAAGCCTTCTGCACTCAGGGAAAAATCTCCTGAAACCTGATTGGCACCGGCATGAAGCCCTGTAATATCAGTAACCAATAATATTCTTTCCTTCATCTTCTTAAGTTGATCATAACTTGTCTGACCTTGTTCAATATAAAGATTCGTTGGAGAAATTCCAACTGAGCTTTTATGTGAGCTTCTAAAAGCATTACCAGTCGACTCAACACCATCTCTGGCTGCTGCTTTTAAATTATATAAATAAGTTGTTAAAATACCATCTTTTATAATCTCTTTTCTCCGGGTAGGATAACCCTCAGAATCAAAGGGAGTCGATCTAAAACCTTCCTCCATAAATGGGTCATCAATCAAGGTCAAATCAGTAACTGCAACCTTTTTATCCAGTTTTCCTTCAAATAATGAAAGACCTTTCTGTACATTTTCTGCAGATAAAGTTGAGGCAAAGGTCTGTAAAAGATCACCGGCAACATCATGCCTTAATAAAACTGAATAATCACCTGATTTAATTGAACTAGCTCCTAATAATGAAACAGCCTCTTCAGCAACCTCTTCCGCCAGGACAACAGGGTCAAAATCTGCAAACTTTCTTTTAACCACTACCTTACCACTGGATTTCTTATCTGCTTTATCAGCTGCCACAACTGATATAAACATATAGGCAAGTTGACTTTTATTGCTTAACTCAAGATCTGCAGTATTATCCATTGCCTCTTCCAGCATCATATCAGAATACATACAATAATTAACTACTTCAATTCTATCATCATAATCATAAGCAGCTTTTTCTGCCTTTTTCAATAGTTCGATTTTGTCATCTGGGCTAATTTCACCAAAATCATCACTCTCTATATTAAGTTCTTTATATTCTGCCTTCTCACTAAATATAATCCCCTCTTCTTTATCAACAATTACTGCATTCTCTTTAGCCTTATTGACTAAAAAATCTATCTCTGTCTCTGAAATACTCTCAGTATAGGAAAAGCCCATTTTACCCTGATAAATACCTCTAAAGCCAATACCATCATCATCATTTAAAGAATAATGATCAACTTCCCCTTTAAAGACACGCAGGTCTATACTTGAATTCCTATTTCTATAAAGTTCAGCCTCAGAAAAACCGGCTGATTTTGCCTGTTTAAATATCTTCGCTTTAAAATCTTCATATTTCATTTTATGACTGGCCTCCTTCTCTACCGCCAACTGTAAGCTCTGAAACCCTGATCATCGGCTGACCAACATTGGATGGAACAGCGCCACTAATCGAGCCACACATTCCCTGTTCATGAGCCAGATTATCTCCAACCATATCAATCTTTTTTAAAATATCTTCCCCTTTACCAATCAGAGTTGCTCCTCTAACTGGCTCAGCAATTTTGCCATCTCTAATCAGATAACCTTCCTGAACATTAAAATTAAATTGTCCAGTAGAGGGGTCAACAGATCCGCCCCCCATTTTGCTGGCATAAAGGCCATAATCGACACTATTTATAATATCATCTTTACTGCTCTCACCAGGGGCAATATAGGTATTGGTCATTCTGGAAGTAGGGGCATACTTATAACTCTCTCTCCGGCCAGAGCCAGTTGGTTCAGCACCCATTCTCCGTCCATTTAATCTATCAACTAAATAACCCTGGAGAATACCATCTTTTATTAAAACATTCTTCTGCATCGGAATACCCTCATCATCAAAGTTCTGTGAACCCCAGGCATTAGGAATAGTACCATCATCTATTGCTGTTACAACTTCACTGGCAATCTGGTCACCAACTCTATCAGCAAAAACAGATGTCTTTTTAGCAACTGAAGTTGCCTCCAGGCTATGCCCACAGGCCTCATGAAAAA
>SLSL01000296.1 GCA_007130465.1 Halanaerobiaceae bacterium
ATAAAAAATATTTACATTTATGTTAAAAATACTTGACTTTAATTTACTCTTAGAATATAATGTAACAAGGATAAGATATTTTTATAAAAATATAAGAAAGTTTATCCTGGAACGGGGGTGACCTATGCCAAAGATTTTGATCGGAAACGGGGGAGAGATCATTTTTGACAAAGAAGTTTTAGAGGCCGCTAACATCAAAGCAGGAGATGATGTGCTTATCCAGGAAACTGAAGGAGGACTAATAATTTCTAAAGCAGAAAATAATTAATACCAGGAGGTTGGCTAAAATAATGATTGATTTAATCATTGATAGAGCAACCGTTCTGACAATGGAAGATTGCGTCGGTTATCTTAACGACGCTTCCATTGGTATAAATGATGGTAAAATAATTTTCATTGCAGAACAGAATGAAGATATTTCAAATAAATATAAGGCCAAAGAATATATTTCTGGTAAAGATAAATTAATAATGCCAGGTTTAATTGATGCCCATATGCATACTGAGATATCTATTTTTAGAGGATTAGCTCAGGACCTAAATAACTGGATGGAAATAGGATTATGGCCCTTTAGTCAGCACCTTGACCCCAAAGCTGCTGAGGCTGCTATTAGGCTGAATATAATGGAAGCTGTCAAAAAGGGCACGACTACTATAGGAGATTTTGGTTCTGAAATAGATTTAATTGCTAATACCTGTCAAAACTTTAGAGTGAGAGGTGTTATTGCCAAAACTATTAATGAAATTGATAAAGAAAATCCTGTTGAACCTGGTCAATTATATAATTTTAATTATAAAAAAGGTAAAAGAGAATTAGAATCTGCTCTGAATATTATTGAAAAATATAAAGGTGATGATTTATTAGATTTTAATTTAGGGCCTCAGGCATTGGATATGGTTTCACTGGATTTATTAAAAGAAATTTATAAGCAGGCAAAGAATTTTGGTCTTCAAATTCATATGCATGTAGCCCAGGGCGATAGAGAAGACTGGCAGATTAAAAAAAGGTATGGAGATAGGACTATCCCATTTTTAGATAAAAATGACCTTTTAGGTCCTGAATTAAGAGCTGTTCATTTAACTGAAGCTACTCCAGAAGAAACAAGGCTACTAGCAGAATCAGGAGCAGCATTGACAATCTGTTCTGGAAGTATAGGAATCATTGATGGATTAGTCCCCCCTCTACTAGAGTTTTTGGAAGTATCTGATCGTATTTCTCTAGGAAGTGATCAGGCACCAGGGAATAATTGTAATAATATGTTTAATGAAATTAAGCTTACTTCATTATTCAATAAGATTAAAAGGTCTGATCCAACCACGTTAAATGCAGGTCGAGTTTTGCAGTTTGCCACAAGCAAAGCAGCAGAATCTTTAAATATATCTGATAAAGTTGGTTCAATAGCTCCTGGTAAAGAAGCAGATTTGCTGTTTATAGATTTAAAATCACCGGCATTGACTCCAGTTATAAATTCTCCATTGAGAAATATAGTTTCTAATTTAGTTTATTCAGCATCAGGAGAAGAAGTAGAATCAGTTATGATCTCAGGAGAATTTATCGTTAAAGATAATAAGTTTTTACCAGCAGATGAAGATGAAATTATTAATGATGCAAATCAGGAAGCAAAAAGATTAATGGCTAAAGTTGATAGAGACTGGCTTCAAGATAAGTCCCCACTCTTTAAACTTCAGGAAAAAGGATATCTATGAAAAAGCTTTTAATTATATTATTACTATTATCATTAATTTCCGGTTCTTTAGCATTATATCACGAATCTCAGAGAGAAGAAGAGAAGCCAGTAATAGTTTATATAATTGATGCAAGTTTTAATCCAATGTTTGGCCCAACTAATCGGATACAAAGACCTGGTTCCTATCAATTAAGGCCTGGACATGGTCAGCTGGTCAGAGAGATAGTTGAAAGTAGTTCAGGGTCCAGTAATTTAATAATTCGAGAACGAGAGATTCAGCCTATTAGTCAGGCAGAGCGAAGACAGCAGTTTGAAGATTATCTTAGAGAGATCTATTTCGAGCAACTTGTTAATCAGGATAAAAGAGTTCTAATAAATATCAGCCTGGCTTTTATGGATGGTAATCAGATAGAAGAAGAACTTTTTCAAAATTTAAAAGAAATGGGTGTTACAACTATTGCAGCAGCAGGCAATAGTGGTGATGATTATTTATATTATCCTGCAGCCTATGATGCAACAGTTTCTATTACTAGCGGTAGCAGGAGAGGTCTTGCAGACTATGCAACCTATAATAATCGTGTTGATCTGGCTGCTTCAGGTGATGTTGTCAGATATCTGCCTGGTAGGTTGAGCCAATTTCAAACTATTACTTACCGGCAGGCAGGAACTTCTTTTGCGGCTCCACGGGTAACAGGTCTTTTAGCCGGGATATTATCAAGGAGCTCTGGAGAATATAATACTGGAGAGAAATTAATAGAAATAGCTAAAGGTAGTGCCAATATAATAAATGATTCAATTAAATTAATTTCACCAAATCGTTTATTATACAATACAGATAGCAATTTTTTCTGGAGACAGTTATATTTAAGAGGTTTAATTATATTTTTTGCTATTTCAATAATTCCTAGCTGGTATCTAATAAAGTATAAGAGATTATTAATTAAATATAGAAATATAAATAACCCAGAAGAATATTTTTCTTATTTCGAAAGTCTGAGTATAAAAGAAGGAGAGAAGATCAAAAAAGAGTCCAAAGTAAGTTTTGAAGAAAAGTTTGAAATAACTGAACTTTTAAATTGTCTGAAGTATTTATTATTTAAGAAAAAAGAAGATCCTGAAAAAATTGCAGATAAATTTTTAAAGCATGCACCAAACTATTCTGATAAATTAACTGATAAATATACATTTGCAGAATTTAGGGAGAGACTTAATCAGATTACAAATAGAAATAAAGTTGATAAATTAGCCCGATTCTGGCTTGAACTATTAAATCAAAAAGAAGAATGGCAAAGAGCTAAATGCTTTGTTGTTAATAATCTTGAAACGGTAAAAGATCCCTGGTTAATATATTATTTTCTGGTTTCTTTAATAGATCTAATAGATCGAGGTTGTTTGTTAGAAAATGAGATTGAAAATATCAATGATAAATTAGAAGGGATTAAAAAGAAAGAAGATCCTTTAATTAAAGAAGCTTTAATATTATGGTATAATAAAATAGAGTAAACAAAAAAATCCCCGCTTTCAAGCGGGGATAGTATGTTTTTATATATTTTTATTAGAAAGAATAGCCAAATCCTAATTTAAATTTGTTCATTTCAGAAGTAATACCATTTACAGAAGCTCTAATATCAATATTTTCTGGGAGGTCATAAATAGCTCCCGCTTCATACATTAGAGCTAGATCATCATCTGGAATCACCAGGCCGAGTTCTCCTGCTATTCTTAAATTATCGGCAGCAGGAAAAGAAGTATTTAAGCCGAGAAAGACTGATTTATTGACAACATAACCACCAGTAAGTCCAAATTCTGGACTTAGTTGATATTTTAAACCAAGCCGGGAATAAGGATCTCCTATTTCCCCAAATATTCCTATATTATCAGTGATACCAAAATCTCCAGCAATAGAAAATCCAGAATCAGCCCGAGGGACTACAAGGTTAACCATGAAATGTCCCTGTCCTTCATTTACTGCTGGCTCAATTAGTGCTTGAGTTGAGGTTGAAAAAGTTAAAAGAAATGCCAAAACTAAGATTAATGTTAAGTATTTTTTCATTTTATAGATACCTCCTTATTGATGTCAATATATTATTCTATAAAAAAATCACTTTTCCTTTATTTTTAATAAATTTTTCTAGGAGGCTCCAATATGAGGTTAGCAATTATAATAATTATTGTGGCAGGTTTAATGTTAGGTGCTGGTTATTTTCTTGCTGAATTCATTTACCCATTACCGGCAGATGTTGCTGAAGAATATCTCGATTCTTTAATAGCTGAAGATTTTAATAGAATGATTGAATTACACCATTCAGAATTTGAAGAGCCTTCAATTGATAATTTAGCTAATGCGTTTTCAGATTTTAGTGATAATTTTAATTTATTAGAGATTGAACTACTAAAGTTTGAAAATATAGAGGAATCTCTTTTTGAAGCTGATTATCAAATTGAGATTATTTATACCAGTGAATATTTTGAAGACATAAATATTGATTTCGTAATGGAACTATCTAGAGATGGGATTTTGGACTGGAAGATACACTGGAATGATCACTTTCCATTACCTGAATATGGTATAGAAGCTAATTATGATAGAAGGAGATTATATCCTGAAAGAGGAAGTATATATGATAGGAGCGGAGAGTTATTGGCAGGTGGAGGCTCTGTAATAAATGTTGGGATTCAGCCAGGTAGAGTTGAAGATCCAGACCTTTTACATGATACCCTGTATGAAGAATTAGGTCTCACAGAGGAATATTTAACAGGAGAATATCAGGCTGCTGGTGTGGAGGATCACTGGTTTGTACCTGTAGCAACTATTTCTGAAACAGAGTTTGCTGAACTGGATCCAATTCTTCGCCCAATTCCTGGTATTTTCTTTAGGAGACAGGATAGCAGGGTATACCCATATGATAAAACAGCTGGACATATTACAGGTTATTTAGGAGAGGTAACTTCAGAAATGATTGATAGCTATCCTGAAAGAGATTATCAGGCAGGTGAAAGAGTTGGTAGAAGTGGTCTGGAAATTGGCCAGGAAGAAATTCTTAGAGGTAAGCCAGGATATGAGTTTTATATAGAAAGAGATGGAGATAGGGAACTATTAAGACAATTATCACCGGTTCATGGTGAAGATGTTAATATCTCACTAGATGTGTCATTGCAGGAAGAAGCGGTAGATTTATTGGCAGGGGAAAGAGCTTCATTTGTCTTATTAGATGCAAATTCTGGTGAAATCATTGTTCTTGCATCAACTCCTGGGTTTGATCCTAATGAGTTTGTTCAAGGAATTAGTAGTTCTAGATGGTCACAATTAACAACTGACCCAGATAGGCCATTATTTAATCGAGCAATTCAGGGTAGATATCCACCAGGCTCCACTTTTAAAGTTTTAACTGCAGCAGCAGCCTTAAATGAAGGTATCTATAATTTAGATAGTGACTTTGATGATGATGGTCAACTTACTGTTGAAGGAAATATAATCAGGAATTTTGAAGGAGAAGTATTTGGGCAGCATACTTTAGAAGATGCCATTGTTCGTTCTATAAATACTACAATGGCAAAAGTTGGCCTGGAATTAGGAGCTGAAGGACTGGAAGATTATTTTAATGCATTAAGTTTATCTTTAACTCCAGATCTTGGACTGCCTTTGCAGGCAGGTCAAATTGGGAACCCAGGCAGAAGCCAGGTTGGTCTGGCCTGGTCAGCTATTGGTCAGGATCAAGTTCTGATAACACCACTTCATATGGCTAAATTGTTCACCCCTTTTGCAAATAATGGATATGCTCCAGAAGTTAGTTTGCAAATTGATGATTATGGTCATCAGCAGGAACAGGTTTTAGCTGAAGAGACTGTTAATAGCCTAAGGGAGTCTTTAAGAAAAGTAGTAACAGAAGGTACAGGCCAGTCATTAAATTTAGATAATTATAATATTTATGGGAAAACTGGTACAGCTGAAATAACTGGCAGAGATCCTCATGCCTGGTTTGGAGGTTTTATAGAAGATTTTCAGGATAGGGATTTAGCCTTTGCTCTATTAGTTGAAGAAGGTGGTGTAGGAGGCCGTGTTGCTGCTCCGCTGGTTAGAGAATTTTTCGAAAGAATTATTGAAACTGATTTAATAGAAGAAATGGAAGAATTAGATTAAAATACTTTTAAGGAGAGTGAGAGAAATGGCAAAGATAATTGTACCACTGGCCCGGGGATTTGAAGAGATTGAAGCAGTAACTGTAATTGATCTTTTAAGAAGAGCAGATATTGAAGTTGTTGTGGCAGGTCTTACAGAGACAGATATTATGGGAGCACATGGATTAATTATTCAGGCAGACCAGCGCTTTAAAAATATTAATTGGCGAGTATTTGATGGTATTGTGTTACCAGGTGGTATGCCAGGGTCAGAGAATCTAAGGCAGGACAAAAATATTATCTCTTTAATTCGAGAATTTGATGCCAGAGATAAACTTGTTGCTGCAATCTGCGCGGCTCCAATCGTTTTAAAAGGGGCAGGAATATTAGATGGCAAGAAATTAACTTCTTATCCTGAATTTGCAGATGAATTTGTCAGATATGATTATCTTGAAGATCCTGTTGTAGTTGATGGTAATATAATAACATCCAGGGGACCAGGAACAGCCATGAATTTTGCTCTGACAATTATTGAATACTTAAAAGGCGAAGAAGAGAGAATTGAGCAGGAGGATAATTTATTATATAATATTTAAATATAAATAACCTCTATCCTTTTTGGATAGAGGTTAAATGATTGTGTGCCCTGTAAGATTAAAGTTAAATAGGTGAAAGTCCTATCCATGCTGTTCTCGCCGGTACGGTATGTGAAGCCAACAGTGGCAGGGTGTTCACTGTGAAGTGGAATCTAAAGAGC
>SLSL01000015.1 GCA_007130465.1 Halanaerobiaceae bacterium
CTACCTGATTGCCTGCCAGAAAGCTGGCAGTTTTCAGGCGGTCAGCAACCTTCTCCCCTGGTCTATCCAGGACATCATCCAGGTCTAGACCTTTGACCTCTGCCAGGCTATATCCAAATAACTCTGTGAATTTCTGATTGATATCCAGTATATTATGGTCAGCGTCGACCCTGGCAATTGCATCATTGCTATTTTTAAATAATGATGAAAGCCAGTTTTGTTTATAGGTTAATTCCTGCTGAGAGTTCTCCAGCTCTCGCTTATAATTATATTCTGCAGTGACATCTGAAAAGACCAGAACTGTGCCGGTTACTCTATCCTGGTGGTCCCTGATTGGGGCAGCAGTATCGGCTATCTGGTAATTGCTGCCATCTCTGGCTATTAGGGTTGTCTCGTTTGCCAGGCCTACAATCACGCCATTCTCTAAAACCTGGTTGACCGGATTTTCAACCTTTTCGCCGGTTTTAGCACTGACAATCTTAAAGACCTGTTCTACAGGCAGGTTTTCAGCCTGATCATACTCCCAGCCAGTTAGATCTTCGGCTACGTTGTTAATAAAGGTAATTTTGCCATCAAGGTCTGTAACAATTACTCCATCACCAATCGAGTAGAGGGTGGTAAAGAGCTGGTTTCTGACATCTAGCAGGTCCTTTGTCCTTTCAAGGAGGTCATCTTGAATTCTGCCTATATCTTCCTGCTGGACCAGCATTTTGAGGTGGAGCTCAACTGTATCTTTAAACCTCTCCATTAAGTCGGTTATATCCTGGCTGAAATGGCGCTCGCGGGTATCTAAAATGCAGATAGTGCCAAAAACCTGGCCATCTGGCCAGTAGAGGGGCAGGCCAAAATAGGAGATCATTCCTAGCTCAAGATCAGGGTTGTCCTCCCAGTCCTCGTCTAATAATGCATTGGGGATATTAAGGCTCTCTCCGGTTTTAATAACATGCTCGCAATAGAGGCCATCCATATCATCTTTATCTTCAGGCTGATAGGGGTTCTCCTCGCCTTCACTGGCAATCAAGACTTTCATATAGGGAGGCTCAACCTTCATAATCAAAGCTGATGGCACCCTGGCTATCCTTGCTATTACATTAACAGTCTGCTGCCAGTTTTCTATTACTTCTTTGGAAATTTCTGGCTTAATATCAGTCGGTTTCGTCATGATTTTTCTCCTCAATTCTCTTTAATTCACTGATGAATTCAATGAATTTTTCAGCCAGATCAGGATCAAACTGACTGCCGGCATATTCTTTAATCTCGGCAAGAGCTTCCTGGCTGCTGACAGGTTCTTGATATGAATACTTCGAAGTCATTACATCATAGGTCTCGACAATTCTAACTATTCTGGACATCAGTGGAATTTTTTCTCCTGCCAGTCCCTTGGGATAACCTTTTCCATCCCAGTTTTCATGATGATAGAGTACATCATAGGCTATTGAGATAGTATCTTTAAAATAATTGAGAATTCTATAGCCAGTAACTGGATGAAGCTTTATCTCTTCATATTCCTCATAGGTCAGGTTTCCTTCTTTATTTAACAGGTCTGAAGCGATTGCAACTTTGCCTATATCGTGATAATAAGCAACTTCGCCAATTTTCTGTACCTGAGATCTATCTAAATCCACGAATTCAGCAAATTTTAAAGCCAGCCTTTTAACACCGACTGCATGTCTCTTTTCTGCTGGAGCTTTATTATAGAGATTTTTAATAACGCTTTCTATTTGGCCAATATTCTCTTCTTCCTTGTTAACAGTCTTAGTTGAATACATCGAGCTCTCTGCAACATCAAGGACCTTATTGATATCCTGTTCTCTTTTCTCCTTGGTCCCTACACCCAGTGAAATCTGTGCAGTTATTGCCTTAAAATCTTTCTGGGAATAAGTCTTCTTAATTCTCTCTACAATACTTTTTGCCTCTTTCTTTGATGTCTCTGGCAGGAGTATTATAAATTCATCGCCACCCCAGCGGGCAATAATATCGTCTTCCCTGCAGACTTCCTTAAAAGTCTCAGCTGCTCTTTGAATTAATTTATCCCCGGCTGTATGGCCAAAAACATCATTGGTCAGCTTTAATCCATTTATATCACCGATAATTATTGAAAGTGGAAGGTTTCTCGGCACATCAAGCCTATTTAGCTCCTCTTTAAAGAAACGCCGGTTATAAAGACCTGTTAAATGATCATGATAACTGAGATGTTTGATCTCTTCCTGTTGTTTTTTCAGCTCAGTAGCATCTCTGAAAACAAAGACGACACCCCTTGTTTTTCCATTATCATCTTTTATTGGGGCTGCCGAATCCTCCAGGTGAAATCTGCTGCCGTCTCTGGAGATAAGAATGACATTTTCCTGAATTTCCTGGACCTTATCAGTTGCAAAAGCCTGTTCTATCGGATCAACCACTCCATCTGCATTATCTATATCTGAAACCGTATCTTTATTTATTAATTTATTATCTGAAAGCTCCCAGTTTAAAATCTCTTTATAATTTTTACCCTGGGCCTCCCTGTATCGCCAGCCTGTAAGATCTTCAGCAACATGATTAATCATTTCTATTTCCCTGTCGTTATTAATCACAATTACACCATCGCCGATAGAAAGAAGGGTCTGATGATATTTATTCCTTTCGATGGCCAGCCGGGATTTCTGCCTGTAATCTTCGGTAATATCTTTGATATAAGCACCGACACCATAACTGCCATCAATAAGTTCAACTGGAAATTTATTTGAGTTATAAATTTTGCCATCGACCTGGACCTCTTCAATAACCCTTTCCATCTTATCCAGGGCTTCTTTATCAGTTCTTTCTTTGAGGCTGGCAAACTCCTCATTTGAGATCTGATAATCATCTTTTCCTATCATTTCTTCTTTCTTTAGGCCATAAAATTCAGCAGTCTTCTGATTGACAAAGATATATTTTAAGTTATTATCTTTTAAATAAATAAGGCTGTCATCGGCATCTATAAAGGTCTGCCTCAGTTTATTGAAATTATGAATCTCATTTTTTTTAGCATTAAGTTTCTTGTAATTGCGGTATAAAAGACCACTAAAAATCAGTAGAATTAAGATAATTGCTCCCAGGGCTATATAAAAGTTTCTATTGATTGCCTGATTTCTCTCAGCCAGCTGAGTTCTTTCAGTGACATCATTGATGATTGAAAAAAGAATGCTTCTATCCTGGTAGGTCTGGGGATATGAGTATACCTCTACATGTCTGATCTGACCATCAGCTAATCTATGCTCAAATTGGAAGAAATTCCGTTCTTCCTGGTTAGCAGCTGCCATTTCTCTGGCAACTTCTTCTTCAGAGAGCTGGTTTATCTCATTTATATTCTGATTGAGGAGTTCTTCTCCTGGATATCTATAAAAGCTATGGGCAGCCTGATTGCCATAGATGATCTCTCCTGTATTCTGATCAATCATTAACATAATAGAACCATGGCCATCAAAGATCTCCATGGCTTCATGGGAAATTTCCGCCTGGAGGGTACCAGATATCATAAATAACAATATAATTATGACAGTTTTTAAAATTATAATCTTTTTTGTATTTCCCATATATATTCCTCCAGAGGTTTAATCCTATAAACTTACTTATATATAATTCGACAAATAGCAGAAAACTCCTTTATTTTCCCAAAATTCAACCCCAACCTGTCAGGCCTACCCCACCCGGGTTAGACTTTCCTGGACTTTTTTAGAAAGTTATCACGTCAGCAAAAATATTAAAATTTTACCTAAAAAAGACGCCAGCAATTAAACTGACGCCTGAATTACCTGTTATATTTTTTTATATTCAAACTTGCTAATCCTGGCTATTAAAACCAGGAATACCAGACCTGGCAGCTATTATTCAGATAAAACCCGGTAAGACTTCACTTCCAGCTCTCCGCTGTAATCCCCCAGCCACCTGAACTTGCCGGTGATTACAATCTCTTCATCGATATAATTACCGAGGGAGCCGTAGTCATCTAAGTTCCTGGAAGATTTGTCCCTGGAACTGTCATTTACAGTATCAGTATCAGAATCATTGCTAGAGATGGCAGAACTACTTCCAGATTCAGCAGTCTTCTTATCTCCAGATAAAAGCTCCACCACAAGCTGGTCTCTGCTTAAGAGAAACAGTCTATCTTCTGCAGCAACCAGCCTGCCCAGGATAGCAACCTCTTTCTGCCAGCTACTTGAAGAATCATCACAATTGCTACTTTCAGTTGTTTCATCTAAATTGGCCTCACCGCAATCTTCAGTTGTTTCATCTAAATTGTCCCCAGCGCAATCTTCAGATCTTTCATCTAAATTGTCCCCAGCGCAATCTTCAGATCTTTCAGGCCTTCCAGGTATAATGGTATTGTAATCCTCGACTTCTATCTGGCCGAGAAATGGCCCGGCGTCAAGTTCCTTTATCCTGCCGGTTAAGAGCAGGTGCAGGCCCTTTAAGTTTTGCAATTTGCCATAGCTGGCACTGGCGACGAGATAATCGCCGGCGCCGGTGCTAAAGACCAGGAAGGCTATCTCGCCGGTTCCGATATCGTAAAGCTGGCCCTCAAGGGTCTGATAGGCAGGTTCAGGTAGAGTATCTGGCGCTGAATCGGCCTTATCTCCAGCTGCTGAATCGGCCTCGCCATCAGCTGCCAGACCGACCCCGCTGCCAATTACCATAACTATCAAAAAAATTAACAGTACTCTCTTCAAATTATATCCTCTCCTAATCATTGAAAATAATAATCCCGGTATCTTCATTCAGGTTATCGACCTGCAAACTCACGTCAGCACCATTGCCTTCTATCTTAAAATATTTAACGGCAGTCGACTTAATGCTAAATCTCCCTGAAAATGAACCATCTATTGTTGCTGCCAGGGTTGGCCTTGAGTTAAGGTCAAACCGTGAATAGCTAAATTTATCAAGATTTTCGCCATCTATATAATTACTTAGCATCCAGGCAAGCAACAGGCCGGGAAAATCTATATACCTATCTGAAATCACATTCTCGGCAGAATCGCTGCTGGTCTGGATATCTTCAATGATTCCTGACCCTAATTTTTCATATAGATAATAGGCTATTAAAGCACTGGCGCCATAATCGCTTAAGCTATATCCCCAGGCCATCGTAGAAATCTGTTCGGTTTCGGAGAAATAAAAGCTGTTTATCCTGAGGTCACCATTATAATCCCGGTAACCTGTCAGGTAT
Organism: Halanaerobiaceae bacterium; assembly: GCA_007130465.1. GTDB lineage: Bacteria > Bacillota > Halanaerobiia > Halanaerobiales > Halarsenatibacteraceae > Halonatronomonas. The sequence continues at coordinate 5,186 of SLSL01000015.1, forward strand.
TCAGCCAGCATCGAAAAGCCCTCATTGATCCAGGTGTCAGTCCCGTTCCTGCCTGCCTGAACCTTATTAACAAAGAAGATTAAATGCTGAAACTCGTGGGCAACTGTCTGCAGGACATTGTCCATCGTAAAGCCGGTTCTGCTTTCAGCCTCTTTGACCGCCTGATAATTTATGTAGAACATATCGGCCTCATTGGACTTATTTGAAATCTGGCTATCAGCATAATAATCTTTCGAGTGGAAATAGCCCATAATCATTCCGTTCTGTGACGAACCGCCCATATCTTCAATAAAGATGATAGTCCTGCCGTTGCCGTCCCAGTCGTATTCGGTCTCGGCATGGAAGCCAAAATGATTCATAACCGTCGGGTAGATATTTTTATCATAGGCAGCTGCTATCTCATCCAGGGTCCTGGATTCCAGCTGGTAGCCATCTTCAAGGTAGATCAGGACCTTATCGCCGATCGCCTTTAAGGTTGCATCAACTTCATCATCATGTCTATTATAAAAAGCCCTGCTGTCTCCGATCTGGTATGTATCCTGGGCTGTTACATCACCCTGAAGATCAGCTGCCGGCTGTAGATCCTGGGCCAGGAGTTGATTTTCCAGTTCTCTTAACTCGGAATCCAATTCTGCCTGGGCTGAGCTCTCACCGCTATCCAGGCTGCTGGAATTAAGGCTTTCTACTGTCGTCTGACTTGACTGAGAGCCATCGGAATATGTAATTTCCAGTCTGCCATCATAGATAGCTGTGCTATTTGGGTCTATGTTTAACGGGCTAATCGCAACTATTGCTGATTCACCAGTTGCCAGCTGGCCTAAATTGATCTGCTTACTCTCACTAGCAGTAAACTGTCTGGCTATAACGCTATCTTCTTCATCGGCCCAGATGAAATCAGAATCTGTATCGCCAGACCTGGAGTCATCTTTGCTGTCATCATCGCCATCATCATTACCGTCCTGGCTGTCATCATCACCATCATCCTGATCTGAATCGTTACCGCTATCATTGTCATCATCCTGCCCACCATTTTCATCATCGCCACCTGTATTGCCATCATCGTAATCCTGGTCATCATTATCATCGTCATCGGAATCTTCACCATCATTGCTATCATCCTGCTCACCATTTTCATCATCGCCACCTGTATTGCCATCATCGTCATCCTGGTCGGTATCGCCACTATCACCTTCAAGCATCACCACTGTAAATTCAGTCGAATCCGGGCCAACAGTTACTGTTCCAGTATCATCGCTGCTGGCTCTATAGCCTGTAATTTCGACATCAAGTCCATAACTAGCCTCTGCAACATCTTTAAACTCCGCCACGCCATCATTATCAGTGCTTTCCAACTGCTGCCCCAGGGTTACATCTGC
>SLSL01000272.1 GCA_007130465.1 Halanaerobiaceae bacterium
TAATGTCTGATAATTTAAACTTTTATATTTTGTTAGATGGCCCCTATCCCTTGTTTTCAAGGATGATAGGGGTTTTCTTTATTTTAAATTTTATAAAATAAAATATTTTATTTGACATCAATAGAATTTCTGTTACAATAGAGAGCAATACACATATATTTTATTTAACTAAACTACTAAAGAGAAAGGGGGCTGTATCATGCAGTTATCTAGAAAAATGGAAAACTTAGGAACTGAAGTGGCGTTTGATGTATTGGAAGAGGTGGCAAATCTGACCACGGCAGGTAGAGATATTATTAGTCTGGCAATAGGGGAGCCTAATTTTAAGACGCCTGAAGTAGTTAAAGAAGCTGGAGTGGCTGCAATTAGAAATAATAAAACTGGATACAGCCCTTCTGCAGGAATTTCAGATTTGAGAGAAAGAGTAGCCGAGTATTTATCTGAAACTAGAGATATTGATTATTTATCATCTGAAACTATCGTTGCGCCTGGAGCTAAGCCTTTGATTTTTTATGGTTTACTTGCATTGGTAGAACCAGGCATGGAGGTAATATACCCGAATCCCGGGTTTCCTATTTATGAGTCAGTTATTGAATTAGTCGGTGGGATACCTGTGCCATTACCTCTGAGAGCTGAAAATAACTTTGAGTTTTCTCTGTCTGAATTAAAGGAGCTGATATCCCCGAATACCGGTGGTATTATTATTAACTCACCTCATAATCCAACAGGCTCTATTATTTCCAGAGAGAAGCTGGCCTTATTGGCCGATGAAATTATTAAGCACGACCTCTGGGCTATTTCAGACGAAGTTTATTCAGAACTGGTATATTTAGACGAGGCTTTTAGCCTGGCAGGCCTGCCAGGTATGAAAGAAAGAACTTTATTAATCGATAGTTTTTCAAAATCATATGCTATGACTGGCTGGAGAATAGGATTTGCCGGTGGCAGTAAAGAGTTAATTGATGGAATAAGCAAGCTTATTACTAATTCTGTCTCATGTACTGCGACCTTTACTCAACTGGCAGCCCTAACAGCTTTAGAAGAAGCGCGAGATGATGTTAATCAGATGAAAGAGGAGCTAGAAGAGCGGAGGGATCTGGTCTGGCGCCATCTCGATAGAATACCTGGCCTTAGCTGTCAGAAACCAGCCGGTTCCTACTACTTTTATGCTGATGTAACTGATATCTGTCGCAATTTGAATCTGGCAGATTCAGAAGAATTACAGGAGTATTTACTGAAGGAAGCAGGAGTTGCCCTACTCCATCGGGAATGTTTTGGCAATAAATTTCCTGGAGAAGATCGAGAATATATCAGGTTATCCTTTGCCAGTTGTTCAAAGGATAGATTGGAAGAGGCAATTTCTCGAATTGAAAGAGCTGTTACTACTCCTAAATCTCAGGTCAGTTAAGTTAGTTAGTTCAAAATAGCATCCAACATAATATGTAGATTTTTGAGACCCTCCGTTAGTGCATTCTATGCATGCGGAGGGCTTTTCTTTTTATCAAAACTTTAATATTTGGGAGGTATTATTATGATCAATAAAATAAACGATGCAATAGGAGCTGTTAATCGCGGAGATCCATGTCCATCTGGCCTCTGTACTCTATGTCAATCAGATTGTAAAGGTAAATGTGAGACCTGGCTTTCATCACTTTATGGCAAGCAGGTCTTATATCCCAGGGATTTTGGTTCTATAACATCTGGTGCTAGAAATATTGATCCAAAGGGAACAGATTATGATGCATTAAGGGTTCAGGGATATACCTTTGGTTCCCAGGGTTTAACTAATGGTCTGACAGATAGTGCCGATGATTGTATTTATCCTAATGTTGATATTGAAACTTCTTTTGGAAATGAAGTTAAAAGTCAGGCCAGACTGCCAATAATAACTGGAGCATTAGGCTCAACCTTCATTGCAGAAAAATACTGGGATTCATTTGCTATCGGTGCTGCTCTGGCAGGATTTCCAGTAGTTATTGGCGAGAATGTTGTTGGTGTCGATAGGGAATCGGAGCTTGAAAATGGAAGGATTAAAGAGGCGCCTGAGATGGATCGGAGGATTGAGACCTATCAGCGCTATACTAGAAATGGTTATGGAGATATCTTTGTTCAGCTAAATGTTGAAGATACAAGTAATGGAGTGGCCGAGTATCTGATAGAGAATTATAGTGATGACTTAATTATTGAGCTAAAATGGGGCCAGGGAGCTAAAAATATCGGTGGTGAGATTCAGATTAAAAGCTTAGAATATGCTGAGTTTCTGGCTGAGAGAGGTTATGTAATTGATCCAGATCCGACAAAGGAAGTTACCAGAAAGGCTTATAAATCAGGAGCAATTGAAAGTTTTGCCAGACATAGTCGCCTCGGAGGCACAGATTCACCTACAGTTGATGATTTTAAAGAGAGCTTCTTTGAGAGAGTTGATTATCTTAGAGAATTAGGCTTCAATAGAATTTCTTTAAAGACAGGTGCTTATGGAATGAAAGGGCTGGCTATGGCATTGAGATTTGCATCAGAGGCTGATTTAGATCTGGTGACTATTGATGGTGCCGGCGGCGGAACAGGCATGAGCCCCTGGAACATGATGGAACACTGGGGTGTACCTTCATTGCCTCTCCACATAAAAGCAATAGAATATGCTGATATCCTTGAAGAGAAGGGTTATAATGTGCCAGACCTTTCGCTGGCTGGAGGTTTTGCCAGAGAAGATCATCTATTTAAAGCAATGGCACTGGGAGCACCTTATGTAAAACTTGTCTGTCTGGGTCGGGCTCCAATGATTGCTGGATTTTTAGGCTCGAATATTGAAGGAGTCTTTCATCCTGAAAGGCGGGATGTAATAAATGGTAATTGGGATGAGCTGCCGGCAACAGTTAAGGCAGCTGGCGAGACACCAGAAAGTATCTTTTCAGGCTGGTATGATGTGGAGGAAATTGTTGGTGAGGAAGATATGAAGAATATTCCATATGGAGCTGTGGCTCTTTATACGTTAACTGATAAGTTGAGCACAGGTCTGAAGCAGTTTATGGCCGGTGTCAGGAAGTTTTCACTGGATGAATTAAGTAGAGAAGATTTAATGTCTGCAAATAGAGAAGTTGAAAGATTAACTGGGATACCATATATGACAGAGGCTTATGAAGAAGAGGCAGTTGAGATATTAAAAAGTTAAAAATTATTTGAGAGAGGAAGTGATATTTATGGGTAATAAGATGACTGGTGCTGAGATATTTGTTAAAGCCCTTGAAGAAGAGGGGGTTGATACACTCTTTGGCTATCCAGGTGGGGCCTTAATTCCGATTTATGATGAGATCTTCGATGCTGACTTTAAACATATTCTTCCCCATCATGAGCAGGGAGGTATCCATGCAGCTGATGGTTATGCCCGTTCTACTGGCAAGGTTGGTGTTACGATTGCAACTTCTGGTCCTGGAGCTACCAATCTAGTTACTGGACTGGCAACAGCTTATATGGATTCAGTTCCATTAGTGGCTTTTACCGGACAGGTACCCAGCCATATGCTTGGGACTGATGCTTTTCAAGAGGCAGATATAACTGGAATTTCGATGCCAATTACTAAATATAATTATCTTGTAAAGGATGTAAATGATCTTGGCAGTATTATCAAAGAAGCATTTCATATTGCCAGAACTGGGAGACCAGGACCAGTATTGATTGATATACCGAAGGATGTGATGGTCTCAAAGTCTGATTTTGATTATTCAAAACCTGTTGATTTAAGAGGTTATAAACCTAATTATGATGGACATCCACTACAGATTAAAGGAGCGGCTGATAGGATTAATCAGGCAGAAAAACCTGTAATCTATGCCGGGGGTGGTGTAATCATATCAGGAGCTGCTCAATATCTGAGAGAACTTGCTGAGAAGGCTAAAATACCTGTAACAACAACTCTTACAGGTTTAGGAGCTTTTGATGAGAAGAGTGATTTAAGCCTGGGAATGCCGGGTATGCACGGAAGTACTGAAGCAAACCTTGCTCTGTCCCATGCTGATTTAATAATAGCTATCGGCTGCCGGTTTGATGACAGGGTGACTGGTAAGTTGGAGAAATTTGCCCAGGAGGCAGATATTATACATATTGATATAGACCCTGCCGAAGTTGGTAAAAGGGTCGCCATCGATATACCAATAGTTGGAGATGTTAAAAGGATTTTAAAGAAGCTTAATCTTAGAGTTGAAAAGAAAGAGGCAAATGGTTGGGGAAATCAGATTAAAGAATGGAAAAATGTTGATAATAACAATGTCAAAGCTGTTGGAGTTAATGGTGCTCTTTCGCCGAGACCGGTAATTGAGGCTTTATCTGAATTAACTGATGGTCAGGCTATTCTGGCCACTGAAGTTGGTCAGCATCAGATGTGGGCTGCCCAGTTTTATCAGTTTAGTAGACCAGGCCAGTTCTTAAGTTCAGGCGGCTTAGGGACTATGGGTTATGGCCTGCCAGCTGCAATTGGTGCCCAGGTAGGTAATCCTGATGAACCTGTTTTCTTATTATCAGGAGATGGCAGTATTCAGATGAATATTCAAGAACTTGCAACAATCAAGAAAAATAAGCTTCCTGTTAAAATGATTATCTTGAATAATAAGTATTTAGGAATGGTTCGACAATGGCAGGATCTCTTTAAAGATAAGAGATATGCGGCTACCTGTATGAGCCGCCAGGTAGATTGCCCTCCTAAATGCAAGGGGCCAAACGACAAATGCCCGGAGATGGTGCCTGATTTTATTAAACTTGCTGAAAGTTATGGTATTAAGGGAGAAGTGTTAACTGAAGAATCTGAGATTATACCGGCTTTAAAGAGGGCTATTGCTGAAGATGGGCCTTATCTTATCGACTGTATAATTGAACGGGAAGAAAATGTATTTCCAATGGTTCCACCAGGTGGAAGCCTTTATGAAATGATCTTAGAGGAGGAATCAGAATGATGAAGCATACAGTATCAGTCCTGGTTGCCAATCAGTCAGGTGTTCTGGCCAGAATCGCAAGTCTTTTTAGTCGTCGAGGGTTTAATATTGAGAGTCTTTCAGTCGGTCAAACTGAAAAAAAAGATGTTTCCAGGATAACACTGGTGGTTGATGGAGATGAGAAGCATTTAGAGCAGTTGACTAAACAGCTTAATAAACAGGTAATTGTTTATAAAGTTAGCAATATCAGTAATGATCCGACAGTGAGCAGGAGTATGGCTTTTATTAAAGTTAAGGCTGATTATGAGACCAGATCAGAAATTATTCAGATTGTTGATGTTTTTAGAGGTGAGATCGTAGACGTGGCTAATGATTCGGTAATGGTTGAAGTTACCGGTGATGAAGGCAAGATAAATGCAATGGAAGAACTTTTAGAACCATATGGAATAGTTGAGCTGGTAAGGACAGGCAAGATAGCAATGACCAGAGGCAAAAAATAAAGGGAGCGTGTATATAAAATGGTAGATGTATATTATGATAAAGATGCTGATTTAGGCAGGTTAGAGGGAAAGAAGATTGCAGTAATAGGTTATGGAAGCCAGGGCCATGCCCAGGCTCAGAATTTAAGAGATTCAGGTCTGGATGTTGTTGTTGGCCAGAGAAAAGGTGGAGCTAGCTATGAACAGGCTGTTGCTGATGGTTTTGAGCCAGTTACAGCTGCTGAGGCTGCAGCCCAGGCTGATGTTGTTCAGGTTTTGCTTCCAGATGTCATTCAGCGCAAAGTTTATGAGAAAGATATTGAGCCGAATCTGGAGGCCGGTAATGCCCTGGTTTTCTCACATGGTTTTAATATCCATTATGATCAGATAGTGCCGCCGGCAGATGTAGATGTCTTTATGGTTGCTCCTAAAGGGCCAGGACATATTGTTAGAAGAATCTATAAAGATGGCGAAGGTGTCCCATGTCTTCTTGCTTTATATCAGGATGCTTCTGGTCAGGCTAAAGATATTGGCTTAGCCTATGCTAAAGGGATTGGTGGAACTAGAGGTGGAGTTATTGAGACGACATTTAAAGAAGAAACAGAAACTGACTTATTTGGCGAGCAAGCTGTTCTCTGCGGTGGTGTGACTGAGCTGGTTAAAGCCGGTTTTGAGACCCTGGTTGATGCAGGCTATCAACCTGAGATTGCCTACTTTGAATGTATGAATGAGCTTAAATTAATTGTTGACCTGATGTATGAGGGCGGGCTGACTAAAATGAGGAATTCGATCTCTGATACTGCTGAATATGGTGATTTAATTGCCGGGGAGAAGATTATTAATGAAAGTTCAAGGGCTGCCATGGATGAGCTGCTTAAAAATGTTAAAAATGGAGAGTTTGCGAAACGCTGGCTGCTGGAAAATCAGGTTGGCAGACCGTCCTATAATAAACGTCGTGAGCAAGATGAGAACCATCAGATAGAAAAAGTAGGAGCAAAATTGCGAAGTATGATGAACTGGATTGACTAAAGGGAGCTGATAAAAATGGGAGTGAAGATATTTGATACAACCCTCAGGGATGGCGAACAGTCTCCTGGGGTGAGCTTAAATGTTGATGAGAAGTTGAGGATTGCCAGGCA
>SLSL01000192.1 GCA_007130465.1 Halanaerobiaceae bacterium
ATGGATGGCGGAGTTGGCGGGTTTTTAAAGAGAAAATTAATGCAGGAAAGTGGGATGTTAAATACCTATACTGCAAGGAGAGATGACAGCAGAGTGGCATTTGGCCATTCTTATCCAGGTCATATCATCCCGGTTAATGTGGCAGATAGTAATCTAATCTGCCAGAAGAGAGCCTACTTATGTTCAACAATGGATGTAGAGCTGGAAATCGTCTTTCAGCAAAAGCTTGGCAGCGGCTTCTTTGGTGGCGAAGGTTTTATTATGCAAAAACTATTAGGCACAGGCCAGGCATTTATAGAGATTGACGGAGAAGTTGTAGAGATGGAATTAGAACCAGGCCAGACCATTAAAGTTGAAACTGGATCAGTCGGCATGTATGAAGAATCAGTAAATATGGATATCAGGCGAGTTGAAGGTGTAAAAAATATGGTATTCGGTGGCGAAGGGCTATTCCTCACAGTGCTAACAGGACCAGGTAAAGTCTGGCTTCAGACTATGCCAATCCAGAATATGTCAGGGGAAATAAGGCCATATCTAAATATAAAAAACAACTAACAAATCATAAATTAATCTTATCAGTCAGGGAACTAGCCTATAAAGGCGGCTCAGAATCAGGAGTCTATAACCTGACAACCTGGCTTAAATCCGAAGCTGGAACAGAATATTTCCTGACCGCCACCTGGAATAATGACGATTTCCTCAATGAAGGAAAATTCACCCGGCTATATCGAAACCTGATCAGAAATTTAGAATAATATAAATTAACGAAACTAATTTCTTAATAGCCTGCAGTAAGCTATCTATTCAGTCAATTAATAGTGAGGAAGAAAGAGAGTAAAGAGAAGGAGGCAAGATCATGACACCGATAGAAGAATATTTAGCTGGCATTGATAATCCTGAATACCGCCAGAGAATAGAAGAAATCCTGGACTGGATTGCCAGTGAGTTTCCTGATTTAGAGCTGCAAGTTAAATGGAACCAGCCGATGTTTGTCGACCACGGAACCTTTATTATTGCCTTTAGCCTGGCCAAAAATCATATAAGTGTAGCCCCTGAAAAAGCAGGCATGAAGCAATTTGGTGAAGAAATTGCAGAATCCAGTTATAACGCCACCAGCGAAATATTCAGAATCAAGTGGGACCAGCCAGTTAACTACAAACTCCTGAAAGAGATGATCGAATTTAATATTAAAAACAAAGCAGACTGTCAGACCTTCTGGCGTAAAGCCTGATTAATTTTTAGTATTTTAATATAATTATGATATAATAAACTCAAATAATAGTAATAAAATTATGATAGGAGGTTGTCACTATGACAGGTAAAGAAATAATGGAATTTATTCAGCAGAATATAGATGATTTAAACAAGTTTGGAGTCAAGAGTATAGCTCTGTTTGGTTCATATGCAAAAGACCAGGCTTCCAGAAATAGTGATATCGACTTCCTAGTTGAATTTAAACCAGATGAGAAAACCTTTGATAATTACATGGATTTAAAATTTTATTTAGAAGATAATTTAAATAAAGAAGTTGATCTAGTGATTAAAGACAGTATAAAAGAAGACCTTAAAACAGAGATTTTAGGGAGTGCAAAATATGCGAAATCCTGAAGTATATCAAGCCCCTGGCTTTCACCAGGGGCTCATCAAATCACCTTATCTTAAAGTAATATCAATAACCTTCCAGCCATTATTCAACCTTTCACTGCAGTAATAATATGCACAGGAACTGGAAACTCCACTGCTCCATCTGGAGTCATAAATGGTCCAAGTAAAGTTTCTGCCTCCTCAACAATATCATTAATTTTAGACTCCTCTAAAAAGATTTGAGCAAATGGAAACCAGCCCTTAACATCAGCCAAAACCATATGCCTGGCACTTGAAAAATATGCCTCGCCTTCCAGAGTTCTAATAGTAGTAGAGTTTAGGCCTGCAGACTCAAAAATTGAGCAAAGTTCATCAGTATCACCCATCGAGAAAGGCAGCCGGAGTGCATTTCCCACATTTTTATCTACCATCCGGTCGTAAACTCTGGCCATAACACCATAAGCCGGTATCTTATCAATGGAATCAAAAACAGCCACCGCCAGCTGGCCATCAGGCTTTAATACCCGCCGCATCTCCTTAACAGCAACCTTTGGGTCAGAAAAAAGCATCAAGCCAAATTGACTGATAACAGCATCAAAACTATTGTCCTTATAGGGCAGATCTTCAGCCTCGCCTTCACGCCAGTCAATCCCAGGTGAAATCTCCTCAGCTAAGGCCAGCATGCCAGGGTTGATATCAAGCCCTGAGACCAACTCAGCAGATCCCACCTCTTCAGCAACAGTCCGGCTCAGAATTCCAGTCCCACAGGCAACATCCAGCACTCTGTCTCCAGGTTCAATCATGGCAGCATCTACCAGCCTGGAAGTCCATTCGTCGAATAGAGCAGGGGCAAGTAACTCTTCATAGGATTCAGCAACCATCTTGAGTTCTTGAATATCTAGTTCACTCATTTTAAACATCCTTTCAGTTAGTTGATTTTTGCTGATAGATGCTACTAATATGCCAGGAATATTACCAAAAAGCCTCAAATTGCCAAAACTTTAAATTTAATTATATTATATCACCTCACAAACAGCCTTTTAGTATAGCAGACCACAAAACTCAACTTTATCGATAAATAGCACTAAATTTAATAGACCCAGCGGTTACCCGACAGTTACCAAGCGGTATCTCTTAACAAATTTCACAAAGTCTAAATACCATTTCAGTAACATCAATACAGATTTCAGGTAGAATATTTTAAATTTCAACATCAGACGAATCAAATATGTAAATCCTTTTGAATCTCATGCTGAGTTATATTACCTGTCATTACAGCGATAGGCCAGAGGAATTAGCCTCTGATGTTGAAAGTGCCAAAAAAATTGTTATAAATACGGGCCCATTAATAGCTATTATAGCTGGTTTAGGAAATTTAGTGGCAGCCAGTCTGGCTTAAAAATAAAATTAATAGGTTGCATAAACTCAACTTTATAAATCAAAAAACCCCCTATCAAATAAATGATAGGGGGTCTCACGATTGTCCTAAGCTTAAATCAACCCTTGCTTCTTTAAAGATTTCACCCTTCTTGCAGCCTGCTTATATAAATTCTCCCTGGGCCCGATCAGAATTAGAAGACAGACACTATCATCTTCATAAATTTTTAAGATAGCCCTATAGGCTCCATCATTTAAATTGAATTTGTAACTCTTTAATCCTTTTAATATTCCTGAAAGAGATGAAGTCTTATCAGCAGGATTGTTTTCAAGTTCCAACAATTTATTCACTGCTTCCTGACGCAAATGTTTTAAATTGTCTAGATCATTTTCAGCCGCCCTTGTAATTTCCACCTGGTACCTATTCATCTATCTCTATATCCTTTTCCTTAGCATATTCTCGTAAGTTTTTTGTCCGGCCGTCTTCATACTCTTTATCAGAGTAATCTCTAAGCACCACCAGAGGGTCTTCTATTGCCCTGGTAAACTCAATTTTTCCTGGCTTTAAATTCATAAACAAGATATCGCCTTCTTGAATACCAGCTTCTTCTCTGGCTTTTTTCGGCACAGTAATTCTACCACGAGAATCAATCTTAACAGGGACTTTTTCAGTCATAATTTTCACCACCCTTTTATTATATGGGAATTTCCCACAAATTAATTATACTAAAATCCCAGCATTTAATCAAATTTAAAATGCCACTCACTTATTAATATATGCGGGGTTTTTTAACACTAGCTATTATCTTTAAAGTAGTTGGATCATTTTCAGATACCCTCCAGGATGTCTGGGGCCGGATCTATTCAGAATGGTTTCCATCATCGAATTATGAGCTGGCAGAAGGCCCAGAGATACTCTGGAATGAAGGTGGAGATACTAAAAAGCCAGATTATAGAAGTGAGATCTGGCTACCAGTTCAAAGAAACATAACAGAATAAACAATATTTATATAAGCCAGACTATTTATCCAGAAGAGAGTGATTCCATGCAGGAATAATCATAATCTTAGAGAATTATACAAATATAATAATTTCAACGGCTTTTAATTGAATATAGTTAAGGGGGATGAAAAATGGACTCCAGGGTTAAGAGACCGCTAAACACCTATTATCTAATCGCGTTTATATTCACCTGGGCTTGCTGGATCGGGGCGATTTTACTCGGCTACGAGGATAAGACTTTCATGGAGATAGCCAACCTCCAATTTCAGTCAGGTCAGGAGCTGGCCACCTTTATCCTATTCAGGATCGGTGTTTACGGGCCCCTCCTGGCAGCTCTTATTACCACCGGTTACCTCTATAAAACCAGGGGATTAAAGGAGTTCTGGCAGCGGCTAACCAGATGGCAGGTTCCGGCCAGGTGGTACCTCTTTCTCTTTCTCCTGCCAGTCCTGATTAACCTGGCCGTCGTCCTGGTCGGCCTGGTGATAGGTGTTGAGCTATCGGCCTTTTTTGCCAGTGGCCTGCCAGTATCATATATCATCATCCTTTTTATCTATCAGGTCATAACCAGCGGCCTGGAGGAGCCAGGCTGGCGGGGCTTTGCCCTGGAGAACCTATTGGATAAGTATCCTGCAGATAAAGCCAGCTGGATCTTAGGGCTGGTCTGGGCGATCTGGCATTTTCCCTACCTCTTTTACCTCTACTGGGACAGCGGAGTCCCGGTGCTGCTGCCGTCACTGCTGGGCTTTACCCTGGCAATAATCGGCCAGACCTTTATAATCAGCTGGTTCTATGTAAATACCAGGACTATATTTCTGGCTATCTTACTCCATGCCTGGCTTAATACCTCAGCTGCAGTCATCATAGGCGAGATAACAATCGTTAACCCGGCCCTGGGCATAATTCCTGGCCTGGCAACCTGGCTGGTCGTCTTTGTCCTCATCAAGAGATATGGAAATCAGTTAACTGTAAAATCTGGATAACCTATAAGGAGGCATCATAAACCTTGAAACTTAACCAGCAAGAAAGAGAAACCTACAACAAGTTCAGCGGAACCCTAATAGGCCTGGCAGTCGGCGATGCCCTGGGGGCAGCAGTGGAATTTAAGCCTAGAGGCAGTTTCAAGCAGGTCACAGATATGCGAGCTGGTGGCCCCCATAACCTTCAGCCAGGCTACTGGACCGATGATACCAGTATGGCACTCTGTTTAGCCGAAAGCCTCATCGAATCAGGCTTTGACTTAAAAGACCAGCTCGATAAATACTTAAAATGGTATCGAGAGGGCTACTTAAGTTCAACTGGCAGTTGCTTTGATATCGGCATTAACACCTCTAAGGCCCTGGCCAATTACGGGCAGACCGGAGAACTTCCGCCAGAAAAGGAGAGGGCAGCTGGCAATGGCAGCTTAATGCGCCTGGCCCCAATCCCCATGTATTATCACCATAGCTTTCAAAAGGCGGTCAAGTATTCTGGCAAGAGCTCACTGACAACCCATAATAATGTCATGGCCATCGATGCCTGTCGCTTTACCGGCGGACTTATCCAGACCTTTATCAGCTCAGATACTAACCCAAAAGCCAGCAAAGAGGAAATTATCAGGGCTACAGCCGCCCAGCTCTCCTTAGATGCCAGGGTGGAAGAGGCAATCACAGGCGCCCTCACCAAAGAGTCAGGCCAGCAGATAGAATCAGATGGCTTTGTCATCAATTCATTAGAGGCCAGCCTCTGGTCATTCACAAATACCAGTACCTTTAAGGAAGCAGTCTTAAAGGCCGTCAACTTAGGCCATGACGCCGACACAACAGGAGCCATCACCGGCCAGATCGCCGGGGCCTTCTATGGCAGAGACGCCATCCCTGAAAGCTGGGTCCAGCAGCTGGCCTTAAAGGAAAAGGTATTCGATATAATTGATAATCTCTTCTCCACCAGCTCCTAGATTACCAGTCTGAAAAATTCATGTATACAGCCCTTTAAGTCTTGTTATATTTTACTTTAGCACTTTAATGGGGTATAATAAATAGTACATATACCATCAGCGGCCCAACAAGAATATTAGTAGTCGAGTAGATCTGGGCTTATCAGCCGGCAATAACTGCCGGTATTTTTCAGTTGCTGATGGTAAATACCCAGGGAAGGAGGCTATAATTAAATGAGGAATTTGAGTATTGAGCAGATTGATAGTCAAGCCAGGGCTAGCCTGATGACAGAACATGAGAAGGAAGTAATAGAGGAAAAGATAAGGCGGTCCTTCCGCAAAACCACAAGGGTCTTTAGTTAAACCTCAAATTATTTAGAACCAACTTTTCGCGGAAAAAGAGTAAAAACTTAATGTTAAAAGGAAAGGCCACCGGTGGCAACTGCTGTCGGTGGTTTTTCTGCTTTAATGCAAAAATATTTAAAGGACCCTCTGGTTACCCGACAGTTACCAAACGGTATCTCTTAACAAATTTCACAAAGTCGCCAGGATAAACTAAAAATTATTAAATTTAAAATATTTTTTAAAATTTTTTCAAGCAGAAAACTACTTAA
>SLSL01000098.1 GCA_007130465.1 Halanaerobiaceae bacterium
AGCAGAATATAAATATAGATGTTAATTATCTAATTGATGTTTTAAAAATAATTTCTGAAGAAGAAGTTAAATTAGAATTAATTGGACCTTTAAATCCTTTAACAGTAAAAGAAGCGGATAATGAGGATTTTATATATTTAATAATGCCAGTTAGACCTGGATCGTAGGTGATATTATGCAAAAAGAAATAAATATTAATACTGAGTCAATTAAGCTAGATCAATTTTTAAAATGGGCAAATATTGTTAGTTCTGGTGGTGAAGCTAAAAATTTTATTCAGGCAGGAAATGTTCTGGTCAATCAAGAAATAGAATATAGTAGAGGAAGAAAGCTTTATCCAGGAGATAGGGTAGAGTTATTAGGAGGAAATACTATTTATATTGTAAGTAGGGATTAAATTGTTAATTAAACGGATATATTTAAAAAATTTTCGTAACTTAAAATCAGTTCTTTTAGATTTTAATTCAGATTTAAATATAATTGTTGGAGATAATGGTCAGGGCAAAACTAATTTATTGGAAGCAATTTATTATATAAGTACTGGTCGTTCTCATAGAACTTCAACTGACCAGGAGTTAATTAATTTTAATGAAAATGATGATTCTGATAATAAGAAATTAATTATACAAGCAAAAATTTTAAAAGCAGATAAACTAAATCAAAAACTTTCCCTGCAGATTCAAGGCAGGGATAAGTTATTTAAAGTAGATGATAAAGAAGTTGAAAAACTCTCAGATTTTATCGGAAAATTGAATGTTGTACTATTTTCTCCTGAAGATTTAGAATTAGTAAAAGGTGGGCCTGCAAATAGGAGAGATTTTCTTGATATAGAGGTTTCTCAGGTTAATCCATTTTATTATCATCAATTAAAAAAATATGAAAAAGTATTAAGGCAGAGAAATAATCTCTTAAAAGAGATAAGATATAATTCGAATAAAGATAAATCTGTCTTAGATGTTTTCACAGAACAATTAATTGATATTGGCAGTAAAATAATTAAAAAGAGGCAAGAGGTTGTAGAAAAACTGAAAATTTTAGCCCGACTCCATCAGAGAAAATTGACTGATAATCAGGAAAATTTAAATGTTATTTATGATCCTAGCTTTGAATTTGAAAGTATTGAAGATATCAAAGAAGAATTCAAAGAAATTATAGAAAATAAAATTGATAAAGAGATCGAAAGGGGATATACTTTAATAGGTCCCCATAGGGATGATTTGATTTTAGAAATAAATGGTTATGATATCAGAAAATATGGTTCCCAGGGACAGCAGCGAACTGCAGCTCTGGCTTTAAAACTTGCTGAACTTGAATTTATGAAAAGTGAATCAGGAGAATATCCTGTTCTTTTACTAGATGATGTTTTTTCTGAACTAGATGGGATAAGAAGGCGGGAGTTAATTAAATTTATTGGTCAGAGGATCCAGACTTTTATTACTACCACTGATAAATTATTGGTAGAAGATATAGCCAGTGATGAAGATAAATATTTTTATATTAAATCTGGTAAGTTTTATTAAAGGTGGTGTCAGATTTTGTTTTTACATATTGGCGATGGAAATATGATTCCAGCTAAGGATATAGTTTTTCTTGGAGATATTGAATCAGTAACTGATAGTAAGATTACAGATGAGTTTTTAAAGATGGCTGATGAAGAAGGTTTTATTATTGATCAGACAAAAAATAATTCAAAAATTAGATCTTTTATTCTGACTGGAGAAAAAATTTATTATTCAATTATTTCTACTAATACTCTAGAGGATAGATTGAAAAATTTGATCAGTGAAAATGGAGGAGTTTGATGGTTATGATCGATGAACGCAGATATGAAGCGGAAGATATTCAGGTTCTTGAAGGTCTAGAAGCAGTTAGGAAAAGACCAGGAATGTATATAGGATCAACTGCTCTTGAGGGTTTGCATCATCTGGTATATGAAGTTGTTGATAACAGTATTGATGAAGCTATGAGCGGTTATTGCGATATTGTAAATATTGAGCTTAAAGAAGGAAATATTGTTGAAGTAAGTGATAATGGTAGAGGAATACCGATAGAAACTCATCCAAAAATTAATAGGCCAGCAGTTGAAGTAGTCATGACAACTCTCCATGCTGGTGGTAAATTTGGTGGTGAAGGCTATAAAGTTTCTGGTGGATTACATGGTGTCGGTGTTTCTGTAGTAAATGCACTATCTGAATGGTTAGAGGTAAAAATCAACTGGAAAGATGGAAATGTTTACAAACAGAGATATGAAAAGGGAATTACCGTCTCTGATTTAGAGATAGTTGATAGTTTTTCAGGGGATAATACTGGAACTAAAATAACATTTAAGCCAGATGAAGATATTTTTAATGAGATAAACTTTAAATATAAGGTGCTTTCTCAGAGATTTAAAGAACTGGCATATTTAAATAGAGGACTTAAGATTAGATTTATAGATAGCCGTCAGGACGAAAATAAAGTAAATGAATATTGCTATGAAGGCGGTATTATATCATTTGTCAAGAATTTAAATAAAAATAAGAAGACATTATTTCCTGATCCAATCTACATTCATGAAGAGGCAGATGAACATGAATTAGAGATTTCCATTCAATATAATAATGGATTTAATGAAAATATATTTAGTTTTGCCAATAATATAAATACCAAAGAGGGTGGAACTCATTTAAGTGGTTTTAAGAGTGCTTTAACAAGGACTGTGAATGATTATGCCCGGGGTAAAAATATTTTAAAAGACAGTGATGATAATTTTAAAGGTGAAGATATTAGAGAAGGTTTAATGGCAATCATAAGTGTTAAATTAGCTGATCCTCAATTTGAAGGCCAGACTAAGACCAAGCTAGGAAATAGTGAAATAAGAGGTTTTGTTGATTCTGCATTAAGTAAACACTTAAAGATATTTTTAGAGGAGAATCCTGCTGTAGCAAAGACTATTGTTGAAAAGGCATTACAGGCCGCTAGAGCAAGAAAAGCTGCTAAAAAAGCCAGAGATTTAACCAGGAGAAAAGGTGCTTTAACTTCAACTGCATTACCTGGAAAACTTGCTGACTGTTCTTCAAAAGACAAGGAAGAATCTGAGCTTTATATAGTTGAGGGTGATTCTGCTGGTGGATCAGCTAAACAGGGTAGGGATAGAAAATTCCAGGCTATTCTTCCTTTGAGAGGTAAAATTTTAAATGTTGAAAAGGCACGTTTGAATAAAATCTTAAATAATAAAGAGATAAGGTCATTAATTACTGCTATAGGAACAGGAGTTGGAGAAGAGTTTGATCTTGAAAAACTCCGTTACGGCAAGATAATTATAATGACTGATGCTGATGTTGACGGTGCCCATATAAGAACTTTACTTTTAACATTCTTTTATAGGTATATGGAACCTCTATTAGCTAATGGTAGAATATATATTGCTCAACCTCCGCTATATAAGGTGAAAATTGGCAGAAAAGAAGAATATGCATATAATGAGAGAGCTCTAAAGGAATTATTAGGTGAAAATGAAGGCAAAAACTTCTCATTGCAGAGGTATAAGGGTTTAGGAGAGATGAATCCTGGTCAACTCTGGGATACAACGATGGCCCCTGAACAAAGATTGCTCTTGAGGGTAGAGATAGAAGATGCTATTCTAGCAGATGAAACTTTCACTACTCTTATGGGAGATAGAGTAAGTCCCAGGAGGAAATTTATAGAAGAACATGCCCATGAGGTTGATAATCTTGATGTATAAATTAGAGTTAAATAGTTTAGATGTAAAGGTAGGTGGAATTTTAAATGTTAAAAGAAAATATTAGACAGGTAGCCATTGATGATGAAATGAAAGATGCATATTTAGATTATGCTATGAGTGTTATTGTAGGAAGAGCTTTACCAGATGTTAGAGATGGTTTAAAGCCTGTCCATAGAAGAATATTATATGCATTAAAGGATTTAAATATAACTTCAAGGTCTTCCCATAAAAAATCCGCTAGGATTGTTGGAGAGGTTTTAGGTAAGTATCACCCTCATGGAGATACTTCAGTCTATGATGCTATGGTAAGGATGGCCCAGGATTTTTCTTATAGGTATCCATTAGTTGACGGTCATGGTAACTTTGGCTCAGTAGATGGAGATTCTGCTGCAGCCATGAGATATACAGAAGCAAGAATGGCTAAAATTTCTGAAGAATTATTAAAAGATATAGATAAAGATACAGTTAATTTTAAAGGTAACTTTGATGATACTTTAGAGGAACCTGAAGTTTTACCATCAAGAATTCCTAACTTATTGATAAATGGTAGCTCTGGTATAGCTGTTGGTATGGCTACCAGTATACCGCCACATAATTTAGAAGAAGTTATTGAAGGTGTAATTAAGCTAATAGATAACTCAAATATTGGAATAACTGAATTAATGGAATCAATTAAAGGGCCTGATTTCCCAACTGGCGGTTCAATTATGAATAGAGATGAGATAATTAAGGCCTATCGAACTGGTCGAGGTAAAGTAAGGGTAAGGGCCAAGACCAGAGTTATTGATAGGGAAAGTAGTAGTCCGACTATTATTGTTGATGAGTTACCTTATCAGGTTAATAAAGCTAAATTAATAACTAAAATAGCAGATCTTGTAAAAGATGAAAAACTAGATGGAATTAGAGATTTAAGAGATGAATCTGATAGAGATGGAATGAGAATAGTTATTGAATTAAAAAATAATGCTAACCCTGATGTTTTATTAAATCAGCTTTTTAAACATACTCAACTTCAGGATACTTTTAGTATTATTATGCTGGCATTAGTAGATAATCAGCCTAAGGTTTTATCTTTAAAAGAGATGCTTCATCATTATTTACAACACCAAAAAGAAGTCGTTAGAAGAAGAACTATTTATGATTTAAATAAAGCTGAAGATAGGGCTCATATCTTAGCTGGATTTAGGATAGCTTTAAAAGATATTGATGAAGTTGTTGAATTAATCAAAAAAGCTCCAGATAGTGATACTGCTTCTCAGCAATTACAGGATAAATTTAGTTTATCTGAAAGACAGTCTCAGGCTATTTTAAGTATGCAACTTAAGAGGTTAACTGGTTTAGAAAGAGATAAGATTGAATCAGAATATAGTGAATTACAGGAAACTATAGCTTATTTAAGAAGCATCCTTTCAAGTGAAGAAAAACTTGTTAAGTTAATCCGGGATGAATTATTAGAAGTAAAAGAGACTTACAAAGATGAACGGAGAACTGATATTTTAAATCAGGATGTAAGTTTAGATATAGAAGATCTCATAGAAGAAGAAAATATAGTCGTTGCTTTAACCCACTTTGGATATATAAAAAGAATGCCCCTTGATACCTATAGGAGCCAGAGGAGAGGCGGCAAAGGGATTATTGGTATAAGTACAAGGGAAAATGATTTTGTTGCCAATATCTTTACTGCTACAACTCATAGAACATTCCTCTTTTTTACAAGTAATGGCCAGGTATACAGACTAAAAGGTTATCAGATACCTGAAGCCGGTAGACAGGCGAGAGGTACTGCTATAATTAATCTCCTGGATTTAGAAGAAGGAGAGAAAATAAATGCAATTATACCTGTAGAAGAATTTGATGAAGATAGATATCTTGTAAAGGTAACTAAACAGGGTATAATTAAAAAGACTGCTTTAAGTGAGTATGATACTAATTATACAGGTCTCCAGGGAATTCAGATCCGTGATGATGATGAGTTGGTAGATGTTAAATTTGCCTATAATGACGAGGATATCATTATTACTTCTCGGAATGGTAAGAGTATTCGTTTTCCTGTAGATGATGTAAGAGATACTGCTAGAAACTCTATCGGAGTTAAAGCTATTGATTTAGAGGATGATGATGAAGTAATAGGTATTGGTTTATCAAATGAAGGTAAAGATCTTTTCGTAATAACTGATAATGGCTATGGTAAAAGAACTTCATTAGATGAGTTTAGGTCTCAACATAGAGCAGGTAAAGGTGTAATTACTGCTAAACTATCTGATAAAATCGGTAAACTTGTGCAGTCTAAAATAGTTGATACTGAACAGGAATTATTGATTATTACCCAGGATGGGATCATGATTAGAGTAGAGATAGATGATATTTCATGTATAAGTAGAAATACACAGGGAGTTAAGGTTATCTCGTTGAATGAAGGAGATAGAGTTGTATCTCTGGCAAAAATTGATTTCGATGAAGAAGAAGATGAAGACCTAAATTTAAAAGAAAAAGACTAATATGAAATTAATATAGGCTGGAGTAAAATCCAGCCCTATTTTTTTAAAAAATAAGTTTATAAATTCCTTGACAATCTAAATTATAGATGGTAGTATAATATTTGTCGCGTGAAAATAACAGATGTAAAAATTAGCTGTTAAGGCGACAAAAAAGAACCTTGAAAAATGGATAGCAACCAGCCGAGAAAGATAGGCGGAAACCCGGAAAGTTGATGTAAGAGTTAACTTTCTAAGATTTCCAAATTAATTGAGTTTAAGAA
>SLSL01000273.1 GCA_007130465.1 Halanaerobiaceae bacterium
ATTGTATTATATTTTCAGGTTGATTTTATTGGTCTTTTGACTTAATAATAACTGTTATTAATTTACTAGAAAGTATGATATAATAGTGTTAATATTTAAATTAGAAAATGTACTTTGAAGGAGGCTTAAAAATTGAGAGGCCTAATAATTGTTGGAATTGTTTTGTTAGGTTTTACTTTGTTGATTTTTGCTGGAGAAAGGGGGCTGACAGGCAATATGAGTTCTGAAAAAAATAATGTTGATTTTGAAGTTATGGGTGGTTCAAGTTGTAGTGTTGATGCTGAAAATAGTTGCCAGGCAGATACTGATGGCAATTTAGATTTATCAGATGTTGATGATCCTTTATTAAATGAGTTAACTGAGATGCAGTATTATGTTACTCAGATGGATGGCACTGAACCGAGATTCACTAATAAATATAATGATCATAAGGAACCAGGAATTTATGTTGATGTAGTATCAGGTGAGCCATTATTTAGCTCAAAGGATAAATATGATTCTGGCTCAGGCTGGCCAAGTTTTACCAGTCCATTAGTTGAAGAAAATATTGTTGAAAAGGTAGATAGTAGTTTTGGTATGAGTCGGACTGAAGTGAGAAGTAAAGAGGCTGACTCTCATTTAGGTCATGTTTTTAGTGATGGTCCAGGACCAACTGGTTTAAGATACTGTATTAATTCAGCTGCTTTAAGATTTATTCCTGCTGCTGAATTAGAAGAGAGAGGGTATGGTGAATTTGTTGAGCTTTTCTCTGAAGAAGAATTGCAAGCAAATATGGAATCTAATGAAAATTCAGATTTGATTGAGCTTGACCAGGAGGTTGTAAATATTGAAACTAAAGAAGCAACCTTTGCCCTTGGCTGATTCTGGGGCCCGGATGCATTCTTCGGGATTTTACCTGGAGTAATTAGAACCCGGGTCGGTTATGCCGGCGGCATAAGCGATAATCCAACCTATCATAATATTGGTGATCATACTGAGACTATTCAGATAGAATATGATCCTGACAAGATTAGTTATCAGGAGTTACTTGAGCTCTTCTGGGATAATCATAATCCTGCAACTCAACCGAGATCGAGACAGTATATAAATATTTTGTTCTATCATAATCAGGAACAGAAAGAAGAATTTGAAAAGATTAAATCTGAATATGAAGTAGAGACTGGCAGAGATGTTGCTACTGAATTAAAAGAATATGAGAAGTTTTATTTAGCTGAAGATTATCATCAGAAATATTATCTCCAGTCTAATTCCAGATTTAAGAGTCATTACAGGGATATTTATGATTTGAGTAAATTTATTGATTCTACAGCAGTTGCCAGAGTTAATGGCTATTTAGGAAGATATGGTACTGCTGAGCAGTTGACAGATGAGATAGATAAGCTTGGCTTGAATGAACAGACTGAAATTTATTTAAGAGAAAGATATAATATTGATTAATTATTTTTAGTAGGCTGAACAATAA
Source organism: Halanaerobiaceae bacterium (assembly GCA_007130465.1). Classification (GTDB taxonomy): domain Bacteria; phylum Bacillota; class Halanaerobiia; order Halanaerobiales; family Halarsenatibacteraceae; genus Halonatronomonas. Next base: position 1,463 of record SLSL01000273.1, read on the forward strand.
TTTTAGAAGTTTTTTATAGTGGATGTAGAAATAGTGCTAAAATCACATTTTTAAATAAGTATGTTTAAACATTGAAGAGTAGGGTATCAAACCCTGCTCTTTTTAAATTGGTAAAGGAATAAAAAATTTTCAATCATGATTGACAAGTAACCGTGATTATGATAATATTAACTTGCTAAAAAGATAATAATCACAAGATTGAGGAGGGAGGTGGAAAGATGTTAGCCGGGAAAAAGATTGCAATTTTAGGCGATAGAGATGGAATTCCTGGTCCAGCTATTGAAGAGGCTTTAAAAAGTACAGATACAGAAGTCGTCTTTACCACCACTGAGTGCTTTGTGTGAACAAGCGCCGGTGCCATGGACCTGGAAAACCAGCAAAGAATTATGGATTTAGCCGATGAACACGGCCGAGAAAACATGGTCGTTATTCTAGGAGGAGCTGAAGCAGAAGCTTCAGGTCTTGCCTGTGAGACAGTAACAAATGGTGATCCAACCTTTGCAGGTCCACTGGCTGGAGTCCAGTTAGGGCTCTCGTGCTATCATATTTTTGAACCAGAAATTAAAGATGCTATTGCTGAAGATGTTTATGAGGAACAGATTAGCATGATGGAAATGGTTCTTGAAGTTGATGAAATCATAGAAGAGGTAAAAGAATATAGAGAGAAGTTTAGTCAGTATAGTTTATAAGATAATTAAATAAAGGGGGATAATATCCTCCTCCTTTATTTTGACCTGTATTGTGCGCATATCCACAATTTATGAAAGGGGTGTTTATATTGAAATTAGAAATTGGTAATTTTCATGTAGAAGATATAAGGTTTGGAGATTCTACAGAATTTAATGACGGAATATTAACAATAAATAAAGATGAAGCTCTTCAGGTTGTAAAAGAAGATAGACATATTACCGATGCAGATATTAAAATAGTAAAGCCAGGCGATCAGGTTAGACTGGTTCCTGTAAAAGAAGCTATTGAACCTAGATATAGAATGGACGAAGGGCCATTATTTCCAGGTGTGACTGGAAATCTTCAACAAGTTGGAGATGGAATGACTGTGGCTTTAAAAGGAACTAGTGTTTTGGTAGTTGGTAAGCATTGGGGAGGTTTCCAGGACGGTCTTATTGATATGGCAGGTGAAGGTGCGAAATACACTTACTTTTCACAGTTAAAAAATATTGTATTAGTTGCTGATACGGATGAAGAATTTGAAAAGAGAGAACAGCAGAAAAAGAATAAAGCACTTCGCTGGGCTGGCATGAGACTGGCTGAGTATATTGGGAGATCAGTAAGCAACCAGGACCCTGATGAGATAGAAGAATTTGAACTAGATCCTATCACGAAGAGAGATACTGATACATCCGAACTTCCAGGTGTTGTATTAGTAATGCAGCCACAGACTCAGATGGAGGAAGATGGCTATAATGCTTTAAATTATGGCTGGAATGCTAATCATATGCTGCCAACTTTAATGCATCCCAATGAAGTTCTTGATGGTGCTATGATCTCTGGTAGCTTTATGCCCTGCTCTTCTAAATGGTCTACCTATGATTTTCAGAACTTTAATTTAATTAAAAGATTATATGAGGAACATGGAGAAACAGTTAATTTCCTTGGAGTTATAATGTCAAATCTTAATGTTGCCCTGGAGCAAAAAGAAAGGTCGGCACAATTTGTTGCCAATATTGCTTCTAATTTAGGTGCAGAAGCAGCAATAGTTGCTGAAGAAGGTTATGGTAATCCAGATGCTGATTATATTGCCTGTCTTGTAGCTTTAGAAGATGCTGGGATAAAAACAGTTGGTGTTAGTAATGAAGCCACAGGTCGGGACGGCGAATCACAGCCGTTGGTTTCTTTAGATCCGAAAGCCGATGCACTTGTCTCGACTGGGAATGTTTCAGAATTAATTAAATTGCCGCCAATGGAAACAGTAATAGGTGAACTTGAAGCTCTGGCCAGAGACGGACTTTCTGGTGGCTGGGAAGATGATGAAGAACTTGGTTCATCTGTAAAAGAAGATGGCTCAATTGTTATGGAAAATAATTCAATGTTCTGTGGCGATGGAGTAGCTGGTTGGTCAACAAAGACAATGAAAGAATTTTAGAGAGACAATATAAGGAGGTGGATTATTAATGAGTAATAAAGCAGTTGTTTATATAAATCAGTTTTTTGGACAGATAGGTGGAGAAGAGGCTGCTGATCATGAACCTGAAGTTAGAGATGGAGTTGCCGGAGCAGCCCAGGCAATAGCTCCTAATTTTGATGGTGAAATAGTGAAAACTGTAATCTGTGGAGATAATTATATGTCTTCAAATCAGGATAAAGCTGTTGCAAAAATTCTGGGAGAATTAGAAGATGTTGATTTTGATATATTTTTTGCTGGTCCAGCATTTCAGGCTGGCAGATATGGCAATGCCTGTGGAGCTATTGGTAAAGCTGTAAAAGAAGAATTTAATGTTCCAGTGGTCTCTTCCATGAATGTTGAGAATCCAGGGGTTGATATGTTTAAAAAGCATATCTATATTTTCCCAGGTGGTCATAGTGCAGCTAAAATGAGAGATGACGCCAAGAAGATGGCCGAGTTTGGAAATAAATTATTGAATGAAGAAGGTCCATTTCTTGCTGAGGAAGAAGGTTTTTATAAGAGAGGGATCAGGCATCAATATTTCCTTCCAGATGAAACTCCTGCAGCAGATAGAGCCATCGATATGCTGTTAAAGAAAATTAATGGAGAAGAATATCAGAGTGAATTACCGATACCTGAGCAGGATCTAGTTGAAATTGCTCCTGCAATCCAAGATTTAAGTAGTACTAAAATTGCTTTAGTTACATCTGGAGGAATTGTTCCTGTAGAAAACCCAGATAAAATTCAGTCAGCTTCAGCAACTCGCTGGGGCAAATATAATATAGCTGGCCAGGATAAGCTGGAAAATAGAGCTTCTAATAAATATAAGACTATTCATGCTGGCTATGATCCTGCAGCAGCTGATGCAGATCCAAATAGAGTTGTTCCTCTTGATGCATTACGTAAATATCAAGAAGAAGGCCGGATAGGAGAGATTCACGATTACTTCTATTCAACAGTTGGTACCGGTACAACTGAAGGCGAGGCAGCCAGAATGGGTGCTGAGATAGCTGGAGAACTTCTAGAGGCCAATGTTCAGGCCGTTATCTTAACATCTACCTGAGGTACCTGTACTCGTTGCGGTGCAACGATGGTTAAAGAGATTGAGCGCACAGGTATTACAGTTGTTCAGATGGCTAACTTAATTCCAGTAGCTAAAACAGTTGGAGCAAATAGAATGGTGCCAACTATTTCTATTCCTTATCCACTTGGTGACCCAAAAACTTCTGAAGAAGAACAATGGGAAGTTAGATATCATCGAGTTGGAATAGCCTTAGATGCATTAGAAACTGAAATAGAAGAACAGACAGTATTTGCGGTTTAATATTATAAACCTACCCCTCCTGAATAAAGGTGGGGTAGGGGCTTTTAACATAATTAACATAGCATTTATAAATTTAAAGGAGGAAGAAAATGAGAAGAGATAAGAGTGGCGCAATTATTAAAGAACGAGGCAAAGAAGTATTTTACATTTCACTATTAATTGTTTTTGCTATTGTTGTTTGGGGAATAGCAATGCCTGAGAGTTTCAGTACAGTTGCTAACTCTATTTTTGATTTTTTAACAGTTAATTTAGGCTGGTTTTATGCAATTACTATGACTTTATTTGTCATATTTTGTTTATGGGTTGCCTTAGGAAGGCATGGTAAAATTAAATTAGGTAAGCCAGATGAAGAACCAGAATTTAGTACAATTTCCTGGTTTGCTATGCTTTTTAGTGCTGGTATGGGAGTTGGCCTTGTTTTCTGGGGGGTTGCTGAACCACTGAATCATTTTGTTGCCCCACTAGGAATAGAGGGTGGCACTGCAGCGGCATCTGATTTTGCTTTTAAGACTTCATTCTTTCATTGGGGATTACACCCATGGGCCGCTTATGGAGTTTTAGCTCTGGCATTAGCTTATATGCAGTTCCGTCACGATAAGCCTGCTCAGATAAGTAGTATCTTTATTCCCTTGATTGGTGAAGCTAAAGCCAGAGGGACAATAGGTAAAGCAGTTGATATTCTTGCAATATTTGCAACAGTGGCCGGGGTTGCAACTTCTCTTGGTATGGCTACATTGCAACTAACAAGTGGATTTAATTTTCTCTTTGGAATTCCTGAGACTGATACGGTGAGGTTAATTGTTATTGGAGTAATTACAGTACTCTTTATGATATCTGCAATTACTGGTGTAGATAGAGGTATTAAATATTTATCAAATGCCAATATTACCCTGGCTTCAGTAATTATGGTCCTATGTCTGATCGCAGGGCCTACCTTATTAATTATAAATAATTTCACTAATTCATTTGGACTTTATATGAGCTCACTTGTTCGAGACAGCTTTCAAATTAGTTCTGAGCCCTGGTATGGATGGTGGACAATCTTTTACTGGGCCTGGTGGATAGCATGGGCACCATTTGTAGCCAGTTTTATAGCCAGAATTTCTAGAGGTAGAACTATTCGAGAATTTGTTGGTGGAGTTCTTTTTGCCCCAACATTAGCTTCTTTTGTCTGGTTTTCAATCATGGGAACAATGGGAATAAATCAGGGCATGGAAGTTGCTGAAGAGGCAATAGCAACTACTGAAACAGCTTTCTTTGTTGTTATGCAGAATTACCCATTAGGTGGTTTAATTTCAGGTATTGCTGTAATTTTATTAACAACATTCTTTATAACTTCAGCTGATTCGGCAACATTTGTTTTAGGAATTTTATCTGATAAAGGCAACCAAAATCCAACAGTTCAAAGAAAAGTTACCTGGGGCCTAATTCAGACCGGTCTTGCTATAGCTCTAATGTTATCAGGTGGACTTGGCATGTTACAGACTGGTTCAA
>SLSL01000288.1 GCA_007130465.1 Halanaerobiaceae bacterium
AAATAAGATTTGAATCATTAATCATGACACAGAATATTTGAAATTAAAGTTAGAAGGGTGAGTAGAATGGGAAAAATAATTTTAACTTTATTTTTAAGTCTCTTAATTATATTTTCACCTGTAGTTATTCTGGCTGGTCAAGAAGTTGACTCTAATTTAAATAATATACAACAAACACAGACCTGGACTGGTTATAATGTGAGAATAGGCGGTGGCCCTGAGATAGGTTGGCTCCGGCTTAATCTGGGTGAATTAAATAGTACATTAACCCTAAATGATTTTCCAGAACTGAGTAATAATATATTTATTTATGGTACCAGTGGTATAGCTGGCAGAAAAATTGGTAATAGATTTGGTGGCCTTACTATGAGAGGTTCTACTGATAATAGTCGTGATGATAAAAAATCAGAGCTTTCAATAAGTTATAAAGGCCTGCTTTATAAACGAGGTTTTTATGCAACCAGGGATTTAGAAATTTCAGCTGGTGCTTTATTGGGAACTGGTAATATGCAATTAAGACTTTTATCGGATGACCTTAGAGATTTTGATAGTATAGTGGGGGACATAGCTGATGGCCGCCATAATACTGCCACCATGGAGAAAAGTTTTATAGCGATAAATCCTAGAATTAATTTAGCATACTCACTTATTGGCCCATTTGATATTTCTGCATCAGCTGGTTATTTGCTTACACATGATTTCGGAAGTAATTGGGAGATGAGTGATAGAAAGATTTTAGATGGACCTTTATCTAACTTTAGAGGTTTTAATTTAACTTTTCAATTATTTGCAGGGTTCTAATTATATAATATCAATTGATTTGACCTTGAATTAATCTGTCTAATAATTAATCAGCCTAATCTTTTGGCTGATTTTTTTATTTAATTAGCTAAATATTGCAGGAAAAATGAATTAAATCGTGAAATATAAATGTAAGCTTGATTTGTAAACATAAAATTCTTGGGGGTTTTTAAATGCGCGAAGGAAAATATAAGGTATATCAGGTAGGCGAGGAGAGAGTAGTAGCAGAATCTCATGAGAAAATTGAAAAATATGCTAAAGAAAAGGGAGTGCCAGAAGATAAGATTGAATATAGGCTATCGATTGATAATCCTAAAGGTTTAAGTGAAAAATATAAAATACTTTAATTTACGAAGAAGTGATTTAAAGAGGGGAATCAACTTATGCCAGATTATATCAAGAGGTTGAGAGATAAAGTTGGTGAAGAGCCAATTATTTTAGTTGGCGCATCAGTTTTAGCAAGAGATGATCAGGGGCGGATTTTATTACAAAATAAAAATAATTCTGATAACTGGGGTCTTCCAGGAGGTACGATGAGGTTAGGAGAGACAATTAAGGAGACGGCCTGTCGTAAGCTATATGAAGAAACAGGTATAAAAGCTGAGAATTTAAAGTTAACAGATATATTTTCTGGTGAGGATTTCCATAATACCAATCCTGATGGTGATAGTACTTATAACCTGATTGTTCTCTATGAAGCATTTGGAGTTTCTGATGAAATATTTATCGATGATAAAAAGGCTCCTCTGGATGTTAAATATTTATATCCAGATGAAGTATCAAATATAGATGATAGGTCTCTAAAGATACTGAATCGATTAGGTGTTTTTGATGAAGATTTGGATAATTAATATATACTTAAATTCAAATAAATTTTAACCCTGGCTTTTATTAATAATGGTCAGGGTTATTTCATTTAGTATATGTTTTATATATTTAAAAAAGCTTTTACAATTAACTAATATAATATTATAATAAGGATAGTAAAAATATTGAATATTAATTAGGCAGGAGGTGAGCGTTTAATAGCTGATTTAATTTTACAGTTGCGCTATTAAACATTAGCTATGGAAAGAAGATCTGAAGAATTTAAAGGTTTTTTAAATTATTATGTTGATGAAGTTATTCGTCTTAAATCTAAAAAAGAAGATGAAGAATTAGAATCAATTGATGAAAATGGTTTAAATGATGAATTGAAACTAAATATTGAAGAGGATATAAAGGATTATTTTAATAAAAGATTTGATACTGTTATTTTAAAAGAATTAAAAGAGGAAACAGTCAGGTTTTTGGATAAAAACCTGGAGGATTATGATATAATGGCTAAAGAAGATGAATTTGGCCTGGAGATGGAATATTATATCAAATGAGAATTCAGTAGGTATATAATTAAAGAAAATTGAATATGAGAAGGGGCGAGCTATGAAAAAGACTTTATTAATTATCTTAATACTAATCTTAATTGGAGGTTATTTTATAATGACAGAAGCAAATGCCGAAGGGAAGAATCCTATTGTTACCATTACAATGGAAACTGGTGGAGAAATCGAAGTAGAACTTTATCCAGAGGTAGCGCCAAATACAGTGAATAATTTTATTTATCTTGCTGAGCAGGGTTATTATGATGGCCTTATCTTCCATAGAGTTATCGAGAACTTCATGATTCAGGGTGGGGACCCTGATGGTACTGGAAGAGGAGGGCCAGGTTATTCTATCAAAGGAGAATTTGCTCAGAATGATTTTGAGAATGACCTTGAGCATACTAGAGGTGTTATCTCAATGGCAAGGGCTCAGCCTTACGATTCCGCAGGCTCCCAGTTCTTTATCATGCATAAAGATTTTCAGCGCCTTGATGGTGCCTATGCTGCTTTTGGTGAAGTTATAAGCGGCATGGCGGTAGTCGATGAGATTGCAACTGTTAATACTGATCAAAACGATAGGCCAGAAGATCAGCAGGTTATGGAAACTGTAAAGGTAGAGACTTTTGATGTTGATTATCCAGAGCCAGAAAAGCTTTAAAGGAGATAACTAAATGAGCTTAAAGAAAAAAGTTGTAATTACAGTATCATTAATGGCTCTGGCTGGGTTTACAGCTACGACCTTCTTTATTGGAATGGCGGTATTTGATGGTTCTACTCAGATGACTAGTCCTGAGAGAACCAGTATAGAAAGTATTGAATCCTGGCTTGAGGCCAACTGGGATTTTAATGTTGATGAATTTAGGTCTGGCTATACTATTGAAAATATAAAAATTGAGTCGACTTCAGGAGATCATGAAATACCTGCCGATTTAATTCTTGCAGATGGTGACAGGAATAATGATACAGTTATTTTAGTCCATGGTTTAGGAGGCAACCGGGTTGCAGTATATCCTCAGGCCCGGCTCTTTTTAGAGAACGGTTATAATGTAATCACCTATGACCAGCGGAGTTCTGGAGAAAATATGGCAGAATATAATACTTTTGGATATCTGGAAAGTGATGACCTTAGAGATTATGTTGATTATGCAAAGGAAATAATTGATGATGATCTTAATATCGGAGTCTGGGGGAATTCTTTTGGTGCTGCAACTGCTGGTATTTATGCTGGTTCAGATCATGCCAATCAAAATATTGATTTTCTGATTTTGGATTCTGCTATAAGTAGTATGAAAGATATGATTTATCAGCAATTAAAGCAGCAGTTTGGCTCTGAGATGTTTAGGGATTATATGCTTTTTGTTGGAGATTTATTTACCAGGTTTAGACTTGGATTTTCTTATGATGATGCAGATGTTACCAATCATATAAAAAATACTGAATTACCAGTTATGCTTATCCATAGCAGAGCGGATCAGCTAACACCATATTATATGGCCGAAGATATTTATGATGCGATAGAGCATGATGAGAAAGAAATATTTACTGTAGAGGATAGCGGCCATGAAACGGTTTATTGGGATAATTTAATTGAGTATGAGGCCAGGATTATTAATTTTATTAATGAAAATTCTAAATAAAAAGGGTTGATGGTATGAGGTATTCTAATGCAATTGTCAAGAGACCTGGCAAATCAATAGTTGAAGGTATTACAACAGCAGACTTAGGCAGTCCTAATTATGAACTGGCTATTATTCAACATAATAAATATATCGAAGCTCTGAAAAAGGCAGGACTTGATGTGACTCTCCTTGAAGCTGATGAGGATTATCCTGATTCAGTTTTTGTTGAAGACGCGGCTATAGTGACTGATGATTTCGCAGTGATTACTAATCCTGGTGCTGAATCCAGGAAAGGTGAAATAGAAGCAGTAGAAATTGCTATTAAAGATTTTTATCCAGTTACAAAGATTCATAGAATTGAAAGCCCAGGTACTTTAGATGGTGGTGATGTGATGCAGGTAGGCAATAGTCTATATATTGGGCTTTCTGATAGAACAAATAGAGATGGTGCTCAGCAATTATCTAAAATAGCTGTAGGTTATGGCTATAAAACTATAGATATTGAGATAGATGGTCTGCTTCATTTAAAGTCTGGAGTATCATATATAGGCGATAACACAGTTTTAATGACTGGCTATTTTTTAGGTGAGCCGAATTTAATGAAATATAATCAAATAATATTTGGGGAATCTGAAGCTTATGCAGCTAACTCTGTAAGGGTTAATGATTATTTAATAATACCAGCGGGCTATCCAATGGCCAGGGAGAAGTTGGAAGCTGCCGGGTTTAAACTTATTACTTTAGATGTTTCAGAATTCAGGAAACTTGATGGCGGGTTAAGCTGCCTATCCTTAAGATTTTAATTGGTTTCTTTAAAGTTTTTTTAAATCTTAAATTGATAATATAATGATTAAAATATAGCTCCTCCAGGGCAACTGAGAGGAGCTATATTAAGTAAATTAGTCATTTTTGATTGTGAGTTGCATTCTATCATTGAAATAGGTTTTAACACCTAGTTTTACCAATAGATAAGTAGTTAGAGTAACTGAACCGAGAATGCCCATCATAATAGCTATCTGATATCTGATGGCCAGAAATGGACTGACGCCTGAGAGGATCTGACCGGTCATCATGCCTGGCAGGAAGATTATACCCATACCTATCATTGAGTTAACAGTGGGCAAGATAGCATTATAGAAGGCCTGATTGGCAACTTTTCTGGTGGCCTGTTGTGGCGAGGCTCCAAGCATTAGTGCTGCTTCAATTTTATCAGGGTTTTTCTTGATCTGATTGACTAAATGTTCGACTCCCAGGGAGATACCGGTCATAGAGTTACCGATTATCATTCCAGCAATTGGAATGAAATATCTTGGGTAATACCAGGGAGAAAGGCCTATTACCAGAATTAAAAAGAAAAATAAGGTGAAAACGGTACCTGTAAACATTGAGATTGTAGTTACCTTTTTCATTTTAAATGAAAGTTCTGTACTGACTCTGGAGAAGATATTCTGGACTGCAAAGCCCTCCATAATTAATAAGATTAAAAGTGTTATTCCAGGGTGGGGCATTTCAAAAATATATTCCAGGAGAAATCCAACGATTACTAATTGGAGAGTCATTCTGGTTGCAGCTAATATTATCTGTTTTTCTTTATCTATTTTCTGTTTCCTGACGATTATAATTAATATTATGACAAAAAAGTAAGCAATAATAAGCTGAATCAGGGGTATATCGACTACTCCACCTTCTATTCCGTTAGTCATTAATTACAGCTCCTTTCTGGACCTTTCCATCGGCAATAATTATCTGGTCTTGGGCAATTTCTTTAGTCAATTCTGGGGAGTGGGTGACCATAATAATTTTGCTGCCATTGGTTTTAGCATATTCTGCTAAAAAATCAAGGATATGCTTCTGATTGTCCTTATCAAGTGAAGCAGTCGGTTCATCCAGGAGAAGGATTTCTGGTTTTAATAGGAGTAACCTGGCCAGAGCCAATCTTTGTTTTTCTCCTCCTGATAGTTCTGAACTATCATCACTGAGATCTTTATCAAGCCGGACAATACTAAGGAGTTCCTTATAATTGCTAACCTGATAATCACTGATATTTGCAAAATCTAGAGCTATTTGGAATTCTTCTTGAATTGTTTCACCAAACATTATTGGCTGTTGCCCTAACATTTTAATATTTTTTCTGATATCTTCTGGACTATAAGCTTCCAAGGGGTTATCTTTATAATAGATTTCACCGGCATCAGGAGAAATAAAATTAATTAAAAGTCTTAATAAGGTTGTTTTGCCACCGCCACTTGGACCGCTGATGGCAGTTATTTTTTCTGAGCCAAGTTCCAGATAATCTATATTGAGTATATCTTTATACCTTATATTTTCTAGTTTAAACATAATTTACACCTCCTTACTCTATTATAATGTCTTTATTTGTTTAATTCAATAAGTGAAATTTTTTTAATCGTATTTTAACCTATTTTTAAAAGGATAAAATTAACATCAATTTATAAATCATATTAAAGATGATGATTTATGTGGACAAGAATTAATTATGTTATAATAATAATTTGAGTATTAAGATAGTTTTTTACATAAAAGTTTCAAAAGTTAGCAGGATAATCAATCTGTTTCGAGAATAAATTATATATATAAGCAAAGTATTC
>SLSL01000294.1 GCA_007130465.1 Halanaerobiaceae bacterium
ATTGGTTTTAAGCCAGGAGAGGGGTAATATTTAATGAGTAATTATAGCATGAAGAAAAAAGTAGATTTAGATTACGAAGCTACCTTAGAAAAAGTGAAAGCTGAACTGAAAGAGGAAGGTTTTGGGGTATTATCTGAAATTGACATGAAGCAGACATTTAAAGATAAAATAGGTGAGGACTTTAATAAATATATTATTCTAGGAGCCTGCAATCCTAAATTTGCTTATAAAGCGCTCCAAATGGAAGAAGATATCGGCCTGCTCTTACCCTGTAATGTGGTCGTTTCTACTTCTGATTCAGGTGATACAACAGTAGCTATCATAAACCCAATGGAAGTTATGAACCTACCTAACAATCAAGATATAAAGGAATTAGCCAAAGAGATCAAAGAACGTTTGGAGAGAGTTATAAAGAATATGTAGATGAAAATTTAAGCCGAAGTTGAAATATAGCTGATTAATAAGAGGCTGAATATAAAGTAATAAATCATGCAAAAGGAGGCGGAATAATTCCGCCTCCTACTTTGTTTTCATGATACTTTAACTGAGAATGATTAGTTTAACGATATCTAACCAGAGATCTTCCACAGATTCAAAGTTAAGACCAGCTGCCTCAATATTTTCCAGCGTTTTGCGATTGATATTGGCACCCCAGATATTTTTAGGGATAAAGTTTGTCAGATCCATAATCGGTCCAAGTAAGAATTTCTGGCTCCGCAGATGTTCTAGCATATATACTTTTCCCTCTGGTTTCAATACACGTTTTAATTCCTGTAAGCCCTTAACAGGATCAGGTACTGAGCAGAACACACAGCTTGTCACAATAAAATCAAAAGAATCATCAGAGAATTCAAGTTTTTGAATATCCATTTCTCGAAACTCAATTTTTCTAGGGGAATCAGAAGCTTTCTCCTTAGCTCTACTTAGCATTTTTGGACTAAAATCGATTGCGGTATAATGCAGCCCTTCAGGATAGTATGGGATATTCTTACCTGTGCCCACGCCTGCTTCCAATAGTTTATCATCATCTTTTGAATTTTCCTCTATATTACCCCAGAGCTTTTCCCTCCAGCCCTGGAAAGCTGCCTTTTCCATTATTATTTCAAATTTATCGTAGATAGGAGCTATTCTATCATATCTCTGTTTAGTCTTATTATCATCAGACATTTTATCACCTCATTAGAATGTTTTTGCAAAAATTTAATTTATTGATTTGCTACGCTTAAATTATATATTATTAATATAGACAAGTAAAACTATCGTTTAAAATTTGTTGATTTTGCAGGACTATTTCTTTATTTGGTTAAATTAATATTATAAATTGAATGCAACTTCTTTCATTAATGGAGGGGTAATCGTGGAAAAAATTCTTACATTTACGTTGAATCCAACTATTGACAAAAGCGCAAAAGTTGATAATGTGAGGGCAGAAGCTAAACTTTCCTGTGATACAGTGAGGTATGCACCTGGAGGTGGAGGAATAAATGTTTCCCGTGCAATAAAAAAACTTGGTGGAAGCTCTTTGCTTGTCTACATATCAGGTGGTTTTACAGGTTTAAAACTGGACACACTTCTTGCAGAAGAAGAACTTAATCTAAAATCTATAGAGATTGAAGCTTCCATACGAGAGAATTTTATAGCTTTTGAGAGGTCATCTCAACAGCAGTATAGGTTTGGTATGCCTGGTCCTGAAATAAGTTATAGTGAATATCATAAGATATTCGATACTTTTAAGAATATAGAGGATTTCCCTGAGTATTTTGTGATAAGTGGAAGTATCCCAACCAATACTAATGTTGGAATATATGCAGAATTAGCTGGACTTGCAAAGAAAAGAGGATCAAAAGTTATAGTAGATGCTTCTGGAGCTCCTTTGAAAGAAGTTATGAAAGAGGGAGTTTTTTTAATCAAACCAAATTTAGGTGAATTTCAGGATCTTGTGGGAAAAGAACTTCAATATGAAGAAGAAATAAAGGAACATGCATTTAAATTAGTTGAAGATTCCTGTTGTGAGGCACTTGTTATTTCTATTGGCGCAGGTGGAGCTTTGCTTATTTATCAAGATAAGGCTAAGTTTATGCGTCCACCGACTGTACCTATCAAGAGCAAGGTAGGAGCTGGAGACAGCATGGTTGCCGGCATGGTCTTAAGCCTTTCCCAGGGAAAATCAATTGAAGATGCTTTTATTTATGGTATAGCAGCAGGTTCTGCTGCTGTGATGACACCTGGTACTGAGTTATGCCGCAAAATAGATACAGATAGATTATACCAGGGAATGATTAATAAAAATTAAAAACTAAAAAGGTGTAAATTTTTAATTAATATAATAATCAGGGGCCAAGCAAAACTTAAGAGTATATTTTGTTTTTATCTTACAAATTAGATATAATAAATCTTGAGTAAAACTAATAATATAATTAACGGGGGATAAATTCAATGTGGTATAATCTCATGAAAACAGTAATATCTGCAATTATAATTGTAGCTGTCTCAGAACTTTCAAAAAGAAGTTCACTTTTAGGGGCAATTCTGGCCTCATTACCGTTAGTTTCATTTTTAGGGATGATCTGGCTATACATAGATACAAATAGCAAAGAGCAGGTTTCTCAGCTTTCTATAAGTGTTTTTTGGATGGTAATACCATCTCTATCATTATTTCTAGTTCTGCCTAAACTACTGGAAACTGACTTGAATTTTTATCTATCTCTTTTTATATCGACAGTAATAATGATCATTGTCTATTTTTTAATGGTATATATATTAAGGCATTTTGGTATAACACTTTAATTTTATCTGTATTTAGCCATCATTTCAGCAATAAGATAGCTGTCAGCAGATACTTATGCAATTTTATATTAGTCTAAGAAGAAGAAATGTTTAGAGAAATTGGACAAAATCCAGCATTTTAAACTGTTCTGTTACCTCATCTTCAGGTTTTATTCTTTCTGGGAATATTTTTCTAACTGAAAGCAGCATATAAATAGCTCCGATGAATAATACTAATAATCCTAGTAAGTAAATTCAAACATGGGAAAATCTTCTCCAGTCCATTTAGATATTTTATCTCCCAGAGCCTTGATAATGCCGCGCTTTTATACACCTGCACTAATGATAATAGAACCAATGGTTACTTTTGCCGACCTAAAAAGCCCTGCTATTGTCTCTGTAGGGCTAAAAAAAAAAAAAAAATTAGTCAGTGGGTTTTTAATTAAATAAGATAATTGTATACCAACTAACTGAAATCCATTCTCAATAGAGTATGATTAAGAGGTAATAAGTATAACAATAAATATAATAAAAGAAAGTGAATTAAATGCAATTTTTAAATCATGTTCTCAAGTTAGAAAATAACGAAATTAAAATTAAGCAAGATAGCAAAGAGGATTATTATCAGAGGCATATTTAACACTCTCTAAAAATGTGGCAGGGATAGTTGTTATATAATAAAGATCAATTATATTTGGGGTGCTAACTATGTTAAATATAACAAGATTATTTCAATTAAAGAGCAACAGAAAAATTCAACTAGATACCAGGGAAGATATTAGAGAAGGGCATATTCAAAATGCCTTAAAGAATAATCAGGGACCGTTCCTATAAATATAAAATTGAGGTGTTAGGAGATGACCAGTGCATGAAAATTGGTGAAGGTGCTATAAAACTAAAATCAATGACATCTAAATTACTGCTAAAGACTTAAAGCCCCTTATTGATGAACGAAACAGCTAGGGGCTTTTTTATTTATATATAAAATATTCTAAAGGATCCTTCAAATATATCATGATGCAGGTTATGGGCATTGATATTGACAAATTCCAAAATCAGGTATATAATTAAAGTGTATAGCAATAATTCTATCGTGTATTACAAATACTTGTTCAACTGAGATTGAGGAAAAGGAGATGAGTAAGATGGTACAAAAAGTTATAGTCTGGGGTCTTATTTTTGGTTTAGTCGGATTGGCTTTCGGATATTTAGTTTTCGGTCGAGTAGCTGGAGATTATATAGGAATTAGTAATTTAATAACTGTACCAGAAAACTTGCTTGAAGAAATTGGCGAAAGCCTAACAGGTATCCGCCAGATACGCCAACAAATTATTATATCAGGGTTTGCAGGCTTAATCATTGGCGCTGTTGGTTCGGCGTTGTTGATGCGGAAATCGTAATTATTCATTAATTGACTAATCAATCAATTTGCTCACAAGCAGCCTCAATAAAATCTATAAGGCCCCTTAATAAACCTGGAGAAAAGTTTTTAAAAGGGGAGCTGCTTGTTACTTAAAAATAAATTCTAGAAAGCTAACATTATGAACCTGCCAGATAAATTCCATTCAATGCACCCACCACTTATATCAAAAACCAATCAAACCTGCTAGAATTAACAACATATAGAACCAATCCAATAACAGCCCTCTAACTAACAGTAAACTAAGATTATGCCAGCATTATATAAACTCCATGTCAACCCTACACCAACCCTACACCAACCCTACTCCAGTATTATATCTCCTCGGTACCACCCCAGTACCCACCCAGTATCAACCCACTACCAACCCACACCAGGTCCAGACACCTGGCTATTTTTTTATCATAAGAATTCATTAAGCCACCCACCTCATTTTAAACCTGCAATAAAAATTTCATTCAATGCTCCCACCTGATATTCCAAATAACAGCCTGGTCTGTTACTATAATAATAACTGGTTCAGATTATAATTAATCCATCAAAAATATTATGGGGTGATAAAAATTAATACCGAAAAAGAAACAATTAATCCAGAGTCAAAAATATCAGAAGCAATAGAATATAGATCTCCAACAAAGAACTATACCAAATTCGATAATAATATTCTAAAAGACCCAAACCTATCAATTCAGGAGAAAATCTTATATGTCTCCCTGGTCAGTTACTGCTGGGAGAGTGGTTATTGTTATCCAGGCCAGGTGCAACTTGCCAGCGAATTAGGGGTCTCTGATAGAAGCATCAGAAACTGGCTGAAAGGCCTCGAAAAATATGGCTTAATTAAGAAAGTCCACAGGTTTGGTCTATCCAATCTCTATTATCTAAAAGATCCTTCAAAGATATATCCAGATGCAGATTACAGGCAATAATTAAAAACTATCAACCTAATAAAAATTTGATAAAATTAATTTTTAGTAATTCAAAATAATTGTGATATAATAAACTCAAACAAAAGTCCTCTAAAACTAAAGGCCATAATCAGAAAGAGGTGTCAGCATCATGAAAGAAGCCCAGCAAAAGCAGCTTAAAGATCATCTCTATCAAAAAAACGAAATAATATTTGCATATATTTATGGCTCTGTGGCCAGAAATCAGGATACCCGGTTAAGCGATATCGACCTGGCTATTTATATTGATGAAGATAAAAAGCCAAAAGCTGGCCCCTTCGGCTATAGAAGTGATCTAATCGCCGAACTCCAGCCACTGGCAGGCAATGATATTGACCTTATAATTCTAAATGAAGCCTCTAATTTACTGGCCTATCATGTATTTAAAGAAGGCAGGCTCTTATTTAACAAAGACCCTGACCTCCGGACCAGAGTTCATGCAAAGACTGTTGATAAATACCTGGATTTCCTGCCAATGCTTAAAGTTCAAGAAAAATATCTGAATGAAAGAATAGAAGAGAACAGGTTTGGGAGTTGATTTATTCGTCCAGGCCAAACTATTACAGGCAAAGAATTGCACTCAAGAAAGATACTTCCAGGGGCGGAAAGTAGACGTCATCTAAAAACCGGGGGGCAAATTCTCGCCGGTCCCCCTGGAAGCAGACTTCCGAGAAAGAAGATCCATTGACTTATAATCAGTATATATATAGGGCCTCTGTTAAAAGACCCCTGTCAAAAACTTACCAGCAGTGGACTCCCTGTCTGCCGCTAAAACCTGCAAAACCTCTCATCATACCAGTAAACCTGCTGCCAGACCTTGAGCCGAACTGGCTAAACCTGCCAAAACTGTCTTCTCTTAATTCAGCCATCTCGTCACGGAGCTCAAATAACTGGTCTTCCAATTCAGTAAGCTCTTCATCTGAAACGCCATCGATAACAGCCTGGCGGTATTCCTCCCTTAAAAGGCTAATCCTCTCAGATAACCTAAAGACCTGGCGCTGAGACTCTTCCAATTCGGCAACCTCTTCTTCAGTTAACTCGGCAAATGAATCATAAGATTCTACATTATCTGCAAAATACCCTCGATGACCTCTGGTACCAGGACCTCTAAAAGCCAGGCCACTACCTGCAACCAACCCTACAACCAACAGAACAGACAAACTCATAACAATAAATCTTTTCATTTTAAATCGCCTCCATTTAATATAATATTAA
>SLSL01000282.1 GCA_007130465.1 Halanaerobiaceae bacterium
CCAGTTGCAAAATAAAGATTTATATCATCAGAATTCTCTCCAGAATTAATACCCTTAGCCTCAACAAATATATTCTCAGTAATATTAATTCCAGCAAAAACCTGGTAATCAGCATGAGAATCAATAGCTCCACCGGCACCGAAATACACTAACTCATGAGGTTCAAAGGCTAATGAGATAAAACCTGAAAAATCACTGGCAGCCCTTATATAATAAGCCTCAGTAATAAGCTTTAATGGCCTACCTCCTAAATCAGTTAGCTGATTTTCAAGCCTGACCCCAGGATTCAGCATATTACTGCCAGATCTAAAATTAGTAAATGAAAAACCAAATTGATGCCTGGCAGGTAGATCAGCTTCATGCATCTCCTGCTCAAGTCTCTGTGAAGCTGAGATTAACTCAAGCCTGGTCTCCAGATCATCATCTTCAGCTCTCACAGGAAAAACTATTAAAGATAAAATTAAAACTATAAAAACTGATAAATATAATAATCTTCTATTCATTTTTAATCTGCCTCCTCATTATTACTTCCTGACTGATTGATAACAGCAGTATTTCCACTACCCTGCTGAATTACAGTAGCCCGATTATTTTCACCCTCCTGATTAATTCTAAAATAATTCTCATCAACTTCCTGATAAATTAAAAAGAAATTATGTCCCCCCTCTTGATAGATCAAGCCCTGCCAGTCCAGACCTATTGAAAGAAGAATATTAAACCCATCATCTATCTCAAAAACTGGATTATTATATTCTAATTCCAGGGCTTGTAAATCAGTAACTCCAATAAATACAATTGAAATCAAGACTATTAAGAATAAAATCCTTTTTGACATAATCATTCACCCCGGAAGAAATTAATTAAAATTCTTAACTTAGTAACCTCCACCTAACCATTCATCAGAATAGCTAATAGTTGTGCTTTCACCAGTAATAATATTAACAACATCCAGAGTAACCTCACCAGTCAATTGATCTTCAGAGATTGTTATCTCCAAATCTCCGACCTGATAACTGCCTTCTGCTGGTCCCTCAGCATCTTCATCTCTAATTCTTTCAACTATACTCCTCTGAATACTACTAATCATCCGCCGTTCAAATTGCTGCTGAAATCTCTCTAAAGGATCCATAGCCTCCTCAACCATCCCGGCCTGAGTTTCTGCTATACTCATATTAACCTGTCTGACATTAGGATTATTAAAGCTTCGGAAATTCCAGCTCATCGTGAAATTTAAAGCCCCAACTGAACTAACAGCTGTAAAAATAAATAATAGAATAAATAAAAATATAAATCCATACTTTTTCATCTCAAACCCTCCTCTATTTAATAAGTATTTCCAAAACCGCCACAACTTATGCAGCGATTTTGGAAATAACTTAAATTCATTTAATGACTTTACCAATTAAAGCTAATATCAAGATCAAGTCCATTGCCATTTTGCTCAATACTGGCTTGATTATTATTACCATTTTGAGTAATCAATGCTTTATTATAATTCCCTATCTGCTCAATATCAGCATTATTGTCATATCCAAACTGACCAATGCCGGCAAAATTCCTATAACCATCCTGTTTAATACTGGAATCATTGCCATGTCCGAATTGAATTACACCGGCAAAATTATCATCACCATATTGATCAATAGATGAATCATTATGATCTCCGAGCTGTTTTATACCAGCCCAGTTACCTGCTCCATGCTGATCAATCCGGCCATAATTATCGTCACCTACTTGATAAATAAAGGCAATCGGCTCAAAATCATAATCCCAGTGATAATCGTCACCAGGGTCACCCTTACCAGGTTTCCCATTACCAGGATCATCTTCACCAGGATCACCAGGAATAAATGGATTCAATCGGCCTGGCAATTCACTTTCACCTGGAAACTCAAATCCAGGTCCACCTCCAGGACCAACTATACCTGGTGGAATTTCATCAACTAAACCTGGAGGCCCATCTCCATCTGGACCCTGACCACCGCTCCCATTACCAGAATCATCAGGTGAGCCAGCATGTTCTGGAGGACCAGCAAACAATATATTTCCAGTCATAAAAATAGCCACCATTAAAACAAGTACAATAATGGCCAAATTTTTATATCTTCCCATTAGGACACCTCCTATTGCCAATTAATTCAGAAGAAGCAGACTGAATATATCTCCTACTATATTCAGACTGCCCCTCACTAATCAATAACAAATTACTTAATATTAATCTATAGTGATTTATTAAATTTAATCAGCTAATCCACCAGTCTGAGTAATCTGACCAGTATTACCATTACCCTTTTGAGTTATTAGTCCCGATAGGTCATAGGCATCTTGATCAATAATAGCTTCATTGTAATTACCATCTTGATCTACTTTAGCAAAATTCCATGAACCCTGTTGGTTAATATATGCTCCATTATCCATACCAGCCTGTTTAATAAATGCATTTTGATCAACACCAGACTGCTCTATATTAGCATAATTCCAGTCGCTTCCTTCTGCCTGATATACCTGAGCAAAATGATCATCCCCATCTTGACGAGTTCTAACCCTGTTTAGATGACCAAACTGATCTACTAGTACTTCAGAACCTTCTCCACCAAATTGACTGGCCCTTACAAAACTGTCATTAGCATCTTGATTAATATTTGCAGTCATTAGGTCTCCATCTTGACCTACACCAGCATAATTATCATTGCCTACTTGATTTATATCTGCAAAATTCAACTCACCTCTCTGACCAACAACTGCTTCATTAAGTTGGCCATCCTGTTTAACAAAAGCTTCATTTTGAAAACTATCTCCATAATCTCCTAGTGTAAACTCATACCCCTGACCAATAAATGCATGATTATAACCATGCTGTTCAATCTCGGCTAAATCTTCATCACCTAACTGAAGTATTTCTGCATTAACTTCTAATCCTAATCCAGTATAAACACTAGTATCAACATACCATGGACCGTCTAGATGATTATTCGCAGCCACCATAGTTGTCATACCCATTACAAATACCAACGCCAGACCTAAAATTAAAGCTTTTCTCATTTTCAATTCCTCCTCTTTGGAATTTAATTTTTTTGGCCGGTTTCACCATTAGCTCCCTATCATCCATTACAGGTGACCAGATTAGAATGATAGTTCATTGCCTCCAAAGAGTGATTTATTGAATCTATATATAATATACCAACTTACTCGACTTTAGGCAATAACATGCAATGTTCTATTCAAATGAAACAGAATTTATCATCTGATTGTAACCCGGTTTACATAAAAAAAGAGACTCCTATATATAGGAAACCAACTTATATATAGGAAGCCAAATTGAATAATTCTATTTAAATAAAATACTATATCAATCTACTTGATCTACAAAAACAAAAAAATCCTCTAACAGCAAATCCAATCACTGCCAGAGGAAATCAATAATCTTATATTAGATTTAAAAATCCATCAACAATACCATAACTCTTCTGTTCATTTTTAACGTCTCTCTTAATCTTTTCTGCCTTCTCCTCAGTTCTCTTCTCTTCATAATTTGCAACCATTAATTTCATAGCGTCCATCAATATCACCTCCGCAAACAAACTAAATCATAAATATTTTTTCTCAATTCCAAAGAAAAACTACAGTAATTCGACATTTAAACTTCATAGGGACCCTCCGGTTACCCGACGGTTACCCGGTAGTATCTCTTTGCATATTTCACAAAGTCTATACGACATATTACAATATTATGCGACACTAATGCCTCTTAAGTTTTTCGACAAAATTAAAAGCCGTCTGCGTCACAGGACCAACTGCCACAACACCGACTACAGTTCCAATTCCTAGAGT
Organism: Halanaerobiaceae bacterium; assembly: GCA_007130465.1. Taxonomy (GTDB): domain Bacteria; phylum Bacillota; class Halanaerobiia; order Halanaerobiales; family Halarsenatibacteraceae; genus Halonatronomonas. The sequence continues at coordinate 3,832 of SLSL01000282.1, forward strand.
AGCTCCCATTAAAAAACCTAAAGTTCCAAAACAGAAATCCATTGAAATCTTAATAGATTTCAACGAAAAATTAGTCTTCTCTTTCAAAACCATCATCAGCGCCTCAATCGGCCCTTCTCCCATATTGGCAGATACATAAATCGCAATTCCACTACCCAGGGAAATAACAGCAGCCATCAACATCAGATACCGATAAACCACAAAGCCTGGTGTTATACTCCCAAAAAGAAAGAATAATGAATCAAGAAAAACCCCAACAAAAACTGCATTTAAAATACTGCCTGGGCCAAACTTCTTGCCAGTCAAAAGCAACAACATCAAAACAATCCCAATATTAATTGCAAACGTAGCCTGACCAAATGAAAGCCCAAAAGTTGTTGCAACACCATCTATTAAAACCGTAATAGGGTCCGACCCCATCTGAGAATTGATAAATAGATAAATCCCTGAACTAATCAAAAATACTCCAAGCATTAAAACTCCAAACCTAAAGAAAAAATCTCTGGTAAAAACCCTGCTAATCTTATCAATCAAAAAATCACTCCTCTTCACAATATATCTTATAATTCATCATGAGTTAATAAATATTACATGGAAACTCATTTGAGCCTCAACCATTGTAATACCTATAAACCATATTGTCAAGGTATGATTTAACAATTAGCAGGATATACCAAAGATCCAGAATTGTCATACAAATACCATTTTTTAATCAAATATTATATCAGCCTCAGCAGTCGGACTAATCGACCCCTGAACCATAATCCTCAGTTTATATTCATCCCCACTTAGATATCTATTATATAATTCTTTACAGGTTAAATTTTCTATATCTTCTTCATCACCAATAACCCCATCAATAAGGCCCTCGCAGATATCAATCTCAAAATCCTCCTGAACTTCCACTCCAGGCACAACAAATGGACTCTCATTTATCTCAATTCTATCAGAATAAACTTCTTCATCTTCATCATCCAGAATCAAAACATCCATATAATCGATATCAACACTACCAATCCCGGAAGTCCTTACCGTAACTGTAACTTCCTGCTCTAAATTATCCTCGTCAAACCTAATCGGATTAGGATCAATCGACAGCGAAATATTTGCACTACACCCTACCAGAATAAATACAAATGCCAGCATACCAACAATTAAAACCAATTTCTTCGAATGCCTCCTGATTAATTCTCCCATTAACAATTCCTCCCTACCATATAAAAAATCTACTATTATATTATAATAATACCATAAAACTCGATTAAAGTAATGAGGAATACCTACCAGAAGCACAATCCATTAGAAATCATCTACCTCACTAATCAACAATCAGCTCCTGATTGGTCAACTCCATTCCAGCATTTCTCCCAGTACCAGCAAAAATCACCTTCCCTGGCCCCTTATCAACCAACTCAACCTTTATTTCAGCAGTCAAGCTCTCCTTAACATTCCCGATCATCTCACTCTTATATGGCCCATATAGCAAACCAGTCCCGACATTAGCCCTGGTCTGAATCCTCAACCTATAATTCTTATTAACCAGCTCCAGCAGAATATTATCACCATCATCAATTGTAAAGCGCTCTATTTTAGCCCGATTATAGCTAGTAAAACGATAGAGCCTGCCCTGATGATGGAACCCGACGATAAAACCCCGAAAATGCCCCTTCAGCCAGGGAATAATAGCAATTGAAGCCATCAGAGATGTCCCATTCAACTCAAAATGATTCGACTGCATCCAGAGCCAGGCCTTAGGAAATGATCTGCCCCAATCCTTTTCCAGATAACCCCTGCCCCCAGTAAAATCAATCTCTCTCCCATCAATAACCAGGTTGCCCTCAATCTCATGATCAAAGCTTAACACCCCGTGATAACATTCCATAAATGGTATATAAGCATACCAGCCCATCGCACCTGGAGCAGTTATCGATACCGGCCAGGGCTTATGGCCTGAAAAACTTAGTTCTCCCTTAATCCGCTGCCCTTCACCATCAATATCCAGCCTTATCCTATCTCTAGAAAAATAACTGCCAGCAAGTTCCAGCTCAAAAACATCTCCATCAGCCACAAACTCCCTAACCCCATAGCGATGGTAATAAGGATCCATTTTAATCCCATCCAGAACCTGAATAAATGAATGACTCTTGCTCTCATCTTCACTGAGAAATACCGCTGGAATAAACGCAAAAATATTCTCCTCAGCTTTATCAACTATTTTAAAATACCAGCCCTCAAAGAAATCCTTCTCCTTATTATGCCCATGAAATACCTCCGGCTTTAACACTTTTTTCAGATTAAATATAAGACTCACCTCCCTTATCCCTATCCCAAAAATATGTATTAAGACCAACCTTTTACACCTGACCAAATCATCAAAATTCACCTGTAAACTGTCTGCCATTGTTGATGCACTATGCAGATAATAAATCATTGTCACAATTTCAAAACAAATATATATTTTTGGAGATAACTAATCAACCTCTCTATTATTTAATTCATCATTATTAATCATA
>SLSL01000017.1 GCA_007130465.1 Halanaerobiaceae bacterium
AGCTAAATCAAAATCAAATAGATATGGAGATTAATATTTATAAAAATAAAGGGCCAGTCATATTATATATACGACTGGCCCTTTTGCTAATTAAATAGTTGCATTATTATCATCTAGAAAATATAATATAACTAATAGCTCTAACTGGGGGGATAATAATGAGAAAGCAATTAAAGAAAATTGCTGAAGAAACTTTAGATATTATTGATAGAGGTTATTATGAAAACAAAGAAGGTGAAAGAGTTTATATAACTGAATCCTTGAATAATTCAATCGATAGGACAGAGGTTATTACTCCTGAAGAAGCTGAAGAATTAAGAGCCCAAATAAGACAGAAACTATCTGAACCTCAGGGACCAGATGATGTTGGCTATACTCAACATATTAAAGTGAAAAATAAAGGCTCATTAGAAGCTGCCAAAGAATTAGATAATAAAGATTTTAGTAATATTACCGTTTTAAATTTTGCTTCGGCAACTAATCCTGGTGGAGGGTTTTTGAATGGCAGTCAGGCTCAAGAGGAAAGTCTTTCTCGAAAATCATGTTTATATGCAACTCAGATAAGTCATGGAGAAAAATACTATAGAGCTAATAAGAAGCTTGAATCAGGTTTTTATACTGATCATTTAATATATTCACCTTCAGTTCCAGTTATAAGAGATAGTTCAAATAATTTATTAGATGATCCCTGGCAGGTTAACTTTATAACTTCTCCTGCAGTTAATGTAGGACGCTTGAAAATAGAAGAGCCTGAAAATATTACAAAAATAGATAAGTATATGAAAAGAAGAATTGAATATATTCTGGCAGTTGCAGTTGCTAAAAATACTGATGCATTAGTGCTAGGAGCATTTGGTTGTGGTGTTTTTCAGAATGATCCGGTTAAAATAGCTAATATTTTTGCAGATTTTTTATTGCCAGATGGTATTTATAGTCAGGCATTTTCAGCAGTTGATTTTGCTATTTTATCTAAAAATGGAGAGTCAGATAATCTTAAAGCTTTTAAGAAGATTTTTTCTAAATAACTTTAAGATAAATATAAGGTAGGTAGGGATTTATTAGGGATGAAGGAGGGATAGCATATTAAAAATATATTCTAATTGAAACTTACCAAATATCTAAATTTAATATAATTAATATTTTAAACCAGGGAGTGAGATAATGAAAACTAAAAAGACTTCTACATTTTCTATTGTTGGTTTTGATCCAGAGACAGAAGAACTTGGAGTGGCCGTTCAGTCTAAGTTTTTAGCAGCAGGAGCCATTGTCCCATATATTAAATCAGGAGTCGGAGCAATTGCCACCCAGGCACTTGCTAATCCAGCTTATGGTCCAGACGGGATAGAATTATTAGAGAAGGGTCATTCGCCGTCTGAGGTTATTGAAATATTGACTGAAAAAGATGATGGTTCTGATCATCGCCAATTAGGTATAGTCGATATTAAAGGCCGCTCAGCTAACTTTACTGGATCTGAATGTATTGACTGGGCTGGTGGTTTGACTGGAGATAATTATGCTGTTCAGGGAAATATTCTGGTTAACAAAGAAACAGTGGAAGAAATGGCCAGCACTTTTGAGGAGACAGAAGAAAGGCTTGCTGATAGATTATTAAAAGCTTTACAGGCAGGCCAGGCAGCTGGAGGAGATTCAAGAGGCCAACAGGCAGCAGCAATCCTGATCTATAAAGAGAATGGTGGCTATGGTGGGTTAACTGATAAATATATTGATTTGAGAGTAGATGATCATCCTGAACCAATAGAAAAGCTGGCTGAGTTGTTAGATCTTTTTTATTTATATTTTTTAGAAAGTGATGTAGACCATGTTGAGCTAAAGGGCCAGCAATTAATTGAAGTTCAGGAATTATTAGTAGACTTTGGTTTATATGATGGACCTGTTGATGGTGAATTTAATTCTGACTTTGAAAAAGCATTAAATAATTTTTATTCCAGGGAAAACTTTGAAGAGAGAATCCCTGAAGGTAAGACTATGCCTTTAGATATTCTAGAATATTTAAGAAGCAGAACTTAATTTAAACATCACTTGGCAAGTGATAATGGTATTGCTGAAATAATGATGCTAATATTATTGAACTAATAACAACAAGGGGTAGAGATATACCGATTCTTATTAATGTGAATTGTAATCCAAGTATTGAAGCTTCCATAATACTCATTGGAATCATGACTAATGAGGCTGATGTTATATAGGTGAATATTGAGCTATAATCTGCCCCTTTATGATAAAGTGAATTAGCAACTGGAAAGGCAACAAAGGTACCGCCGACAGTTGTTGCTGCTAATAAGATCGCATAGATATGCTTTTTAATTCCAGAAGATTCCCCAAAATTATTCTCAATAGTTTCTCTATCTACCCAGATTTCAAATAATCCAATAATTATAAAGGCTGGTGGCAGGATTAGAATCATATCTCTGGCGAAAATCCAGAAATTTTCTCCCATTTCAATTCCAAGTTCAAAGTTGATAATTCTAGAAACAATAAGAAATCCGATGAAAACTCCAAATATGATGTAATTAGATGTATTGTTAGTTTTTTTCTTTTTCATTTTAGAATAACACCTCTCCATAAAATAAGCCCATAGATATTGTTATAATAGCAGCAATTATTAAACTGGCAATATTTCTATAAATAGTTGCTCTGGCTCCCATATATTCTTTTTCCACTGGATAAGTTACAATACCGACCATTTTTAAAGTTGTTACAAATGCTGCAATAACCATGAAGCTAACTCCTCTGGATAATAGGACACCGGCTAAAGGGTAAGCTATAAAACCAGGCATCATTGTTATTGAACCAATTATTAAGCCCATAATACTACCAAGAATAATATTTTGATTACCTAAATATTCTACAATTAAATCTTCAGAAAATAGTAATACAAGTGAGATGATTACTAAAAGTTTCAAATAACCTGGTAAAATTTTCATGAACTTATTTTTACCTCTGTTAATAGATTTAATTGTTTTATCTCTGTCAAAAAAGAATGAAACTATTAATAGTATAGCCATAATTACGTATAATGCTTCCATTGATTTTTCCTCCTTTTGGTGATACCCCTGCTGGGTAGTCTATCTATATTATATATACCCCTATAGGGGTATGTATGTAAACTGGATTACAAATTTCTTGACAGAATAGCGCGGTAATGATAAAGTAGATATTAGAATTGAATATAAATCTTCAGGGCAGGGTGCAATTCCTGACCGGTGGTAAAGTCCACGAGCTTATTTTAAGCAGATCTGGTGTAATTCCAGAACCGACGGTATAGTCCGGATAAAAGAAGGCTTAATCAACCCTGGGAATTTATCCAGGGATTATTTATTTTAGGAGGAAAACTTAATATGACTTCATCTACACAGAAAATGGTTAGACTTGCTGTACTTGCATCATTAGGGGTAATATTATTATCATTAATTCGCTTTCCAATTATTCCATCAGCACCATTTTTAGAATATGAACCTGCAGATGTTCCGATTTTAATAGCTGCTTTTTTGTATGGACCAGTATCAGGTTTTTTTGTTGCAGTAGTAGTTGCTTTCTTGCAAGCAACTACTGTAAGCTCAGCTAGTGGCTGGGTTGGGTTTATTATGCATGTTATTTCCAGTGGCACTTTAGCAATTGTGGCTGGCTTGATTTATAAATACCATAAAACATATATGGGAGGAGTTTTGGGTTTATTACTGGGTGTAATTGCCATGACTCTTGTTATGATACCAGCTAATTTATTTTTCACTGTTCATTTTTGGGGGATACCATCAGATGTAGTTAGAGGCATGATTATTCCATCAATAATACCTTTTAATCTTGTTAAAGGGGGATTAAATGGAGTTCTAACAGTTTTGATATATAAACCCTTTGTCTCTTTTATTAGTAATGAAAATATTGGTGTTGGTTTGGCTAATAATAGATCTAATTAAATATTGATTGCTATTATTTAAACCTCTGTTAAATTAACAGAGGTTTTTTGCAGGATAAATTCAATTAGTAGTGAATTATAATATAAATAATTATTGAAATTGGAGGGTGCAGCTGTGAATGGAAATAATCAGGTTAATCAAGCTAATATCGGAATAAAGCGGGGAATGGGGTTTATCAGGCTGGCTATAGTTTTAAGCTGGCTGGGCTGGTTGCCAGCAGCTCTAAGCCAGGAATCAATGGTTGAAAGTAATTTTGTAATGGGGTTTTACCTGTTAGGGAGAATTATGTTAATAGTAGCTTCCTTGATATTTATTTTTGTAAATTATAACTCCAGAAGTAGAATGAGAATCAAAAATGAATTATTGACTAGGAGGAAATTCTCTGTCAAATGGGCAGTCTTTATTATAATGATTCCAGTAATATTTAATTTACTTACTGCAGCTTTTAGCAATCTCTTTATAGATACTGAAATATCATATTTGTCACAGATATCATTTGAGAGCTTATTTAATCTTGGACCAGTTTTTATAATTTTGCTATTAATTCCGGCAATATATGAAGAGATAGCCTGGAGAGGAATAGCACTTTTTGAACTTGAACTTGGCTGGACAGCATTAAAATCTGGTTTTATAGTTGGCCTGGCAATGATTATCTGGCAGATTCCTTTATATTTTATAATTGGTACAAGTCATGCATCAATGTCAATTACTTCTTTCCAATTCTGGTTTTATCAGGTGAATATCTTGATTCTTGCCATTATACTTACCTGGGTTTACAATAGAACAGGCAGGAGTTTGCTGGCTGTTATTCTATTTAATTTTACTTATTATTTTACTGAAGAGGTATTTCAATACCCAGATGGAGGTAAATATATTTTAATAGGTCTATATTTATTATTAGTTGTTTTTTTAATTAAAAGAGATGCCCTTGATAGATAAGGGATTAGCTTAAATCAGTATAATTAATCTGTCTATTTAAAGCTTTTAAAGCTGCTTTAGCTGCTGCTAGAGGTAGATTATTATTGATATAGACGGCCCCTAATAATTTCTGGCCACTCTGATAATTTCTGCCTAAAAAGACCTGGAGCTCGACTAAGACTGCATTACTATCCTTGCCTGTTAGGCAGACATTTTGCATTTGAACACTGCCATTAATTAATTCGTATTTTTCTATTATTTCTATCATTCCTTTGACTGATAGCCAGGCAATTCCTTCAACGTTTGAGCCTTCTATGGATTCATTTTTCAATTCATTACCTATTTTAAATTTATAATTGCAGATAGGTCTATTATTTTCATGATATACAGTTATTAATTCTATAACTCTCTCATTATTGTTTTCGCTATAATTATTTAGAGAGGCAATGCTTATTTTTTTGTGATTAAGCTCTTCGCCGGTTTCTACTAAAACAATAGTTTCTATATCCCGGACAATTCTTTTCGGCATTCTGGAATCATCTGAAATAATATGTACTTCATCAATATCATTATCCCCGGTTAATCTACATGATATAACTCCATCGATTGATTCAATTTGCTTTTTCAACTTTTTCATCTGCCATTATCCCTCCGATTTGTTTTTCTTTTATTAATTCAATCATCATTTCAGCAAATTCAGGATCAAACTGTTTGCCAGAATATTTTTTAAATTCTGCGATAATCTCTTTTTTGGTTAAAGCAGGTTTATAAACACGGCCTGTTGACATGACATCATAGGCATCACACACAGCAAGGATTCTGGACCCAAGTGGGATTTCTTTGCCTGATAATCCATCAGGATATCCATTACCATCATATCTTTCGTGATGGTGTTTAATGATTGCTAAATCTTCTTTGAAGATATCAAGATCTTCTAATATTTCATATCCATGCTGACTATGTTTTTTCATTTCTCCATATTCTTTATCAGTTAAACTTCCTGAGCTTTTTAGTATTTTATCAGGTACACTAATCTTTCCTATATCATGGATCTTGGCCATGTTGACTATTTTTTCTATCTGATTATGTTTTAAACCAGCTTTGCGGCAGAGGGTACCTGCATATTTAGACACTCTTTCACAGTGTCCCTCTGTATAATCATCTTTAGAGTCAATTACTTTAAGGAAACTTTCAACTACCTGGGTAACAGTATTCATCTGTTGGAGTTTAGAATAGAAAAAGTCTTTAATTATGTAGATAAGGATTAATGATAAAATCAAAAATATACTTCCGAAATTTAAGTAGCCGGCATAAAAGAAAATGGCTAAAATATAGGAAACAAAGACATTTTTTGTTAGGTGGGAAATATAAGATATAAAATTTTCTAATGAAGATTCTTTTGTTAATACTAATACAATATAAACTAATAAATTATTCAAAATATAATAACTTATAGAAGAAA